>RFXE01000035.1 GCA_009921785.1 Alphaproteobacteria bacterium | reverse complement strand
GCATGATGGCTTCGATGAAGCGGTCGACAAATTTTGTTTTCTTTGAACCGGCAACGAGATGAAGCACGACTTCGGTGTCGCTCGTTGATTGGTAAATCGCGCCGTTGCGAATAAGCTCGCGACGCAGTGAAATGCCATTTGTGATGTTGCCATTATGAGCAACAGCAAACCCCCCGCCATCAAGCTCGGCAAAGAGCGGCTGCACATTGCGTAAAATTGTTTCGCCCGTTGTAGAGTAGCGCGTATGGCCAATCGCGGCATTACCCGTCAGGCGATCCATCACGGAGCGTTTTGAAAAATTGTCGCCCACGAGGCCCATGCGACGCTCAGAGTGAAAGCGACGCCCGTCGAAGCTCACAATGCCGGCGGCTTCCTGGCCACGATGCTGGAGCGCATGCAGGCCGAGCGCGGTAATTGCCGCGGCGTCCGGATGGCCATAAATGCCGAATACGCCGCATTCTTCCTTGAGACGATCGGCGTCGAGGTCGAAGAGCTCGTTTGTCATCGGAAATCCCGGCTGTTGCGGCGGAGATATGCGCTTTCAGTCCGGCGTTTGCAACTTGTATAAACCGCCTTCAACAACCTAGGTGGAATGCTGAGGCGTTGGAGCTCAATTAGGCGCGCTCAGGGGGTTTTGGGCTGCCCATCCTGTCCGGATTGCCCCTCTGCGGGAGTTGCTCCTGAAATCGCCTTGGCCTTCAGTTTTTCGAGAAAGCCCGCGTCAGTCGGCAAAAGTGCAATGAGCTGGTCGCCTGATTCTTTGAGAAGGGGGCGCATTTTCGCGTCGCGGACCCAGTCCGGATATTGTTTCTCGCCAACGAGCTTGTCGAAGAACAGGAACGCAACGGCGGCGATCAGAAAACCTCGTGCCGCACCGAATAAAAAGCCGAGCGTGCGATCAAGCGCGCCAATGCTTGAATCGAGAATAGCATCCGACAATTTCACGGTGATCATCGTAACGATCACAAGCGTGACCAGAAACACAGCGGCAATGGCAGCCGCGAGCGCAATCTGGCGATTGGCAATATGCGGTTCCAAGAAGGCCAGAACTTGCGGATGGAAGGCATAGGCCGCAACGGCTGCAATCACCCATGAGCCAATGGCAAGAACCTCGCGCGTGAAGCCGCGAACGGAGGCCAGCAACGCCGAGAGGAGAACAATGCCGATCACAAGTAGATCGAGCAGGCTGATCGGTAGTTGGCTCATCTCTCTTCCATTTCCTTTGATGCTTCGCGAGCAACCCGGCGCTTATAATCGCAGCCAAGGGCCGCGTCACGCCTCTTTCGTCAACTGCGGGGTCTTTACCCTGCGCGCGACGCCTTCTTTCCCGCAATGATCGAGGCGACCAGATCGGCCGCATCGGCGATTGATGCCACCGAGAGCGGAGAGGGGCCTGCGGCTTCCGCCCCCGCTTTTGGAATAACGGCCGAGGCAAAGCCGAGCTTTGCGGCCTCTTTGAGGCGGGCCGCCACTTGACCTACAGGGCGCAGCGCTCCTGTTAGACCAACCTCACCCATATAAACGCGCGTCGCGGGTAAAGGTGTCGCGCTTAACGAGGAAATGAGTGCTGCGGCGGCAGCAGCATCTGCAGCAGGTTCATCAATTTTCAGTCCGCCCGCCACATTGAGATAGACATCATAGCCGCCGAGCTTCAATCCGCCATGCGCTTCAAGAACCGCAAGGATCATAGAGAGGCGACTTTGGTCCCAGCCGACAACCGCACGCCTTGGTGTACCAAGTGAAGAGGCGGCAACAAGCGCTTGAAATTCAACAAGAACAGGTCGCGTACCTTCCATGCCGGCAAATACGGCTGTGCCAGCGGATTCAGTGTCGCGCCCTTCAAGAAAGAGCGCCGAGGGATTGGTCACTTCACGTAAGCCCAGCCCCGTCATTTCGAAAACGCCGATCTCGTCTGTCGGGCCAAAGCGGTTTTTGGCCGCACGTAAAATGCGGAAATGCTGCGCGCCATCGCCTTCAAAGGAAGCGACCGCATCGACCATATGCTCCACGACGCGTGGACCAGCAATCTGGCCGTCTTTGGTGACGTGGCCGACAAGGATGACGCTGGCGCCGCTCGTTTTGGCGTAGCGGATCAAAGACTGTGCCGAGCCACGCACTTGCGTCACCGTGCCGGGGGCGGAGTCGACCGTGTCCGACCACATGGTCTGAATTGAATCGATGATCACCAATCGAGGGGCCGGACCCTTTGAGAGGGTCGCGATGATATCCTCGACATTGGTTTCCGAGGCGAGTTCGACCTTGGCCTGACTGAGACCCAAACGCTCGGCGCGCAAACGCACCTGACCTGTCGCTTCTTCGCCCGAGATATAGACCACCCGCTCGCCTTTATTGGCGAGGGCGGCCGAGGCCTGCATCAAAAGCGTTGATTTGCCGATGCCGGGATCACCACCGAGGAGAATGACGGAGCCCGGCACAAAACCGCCACCGGTTACCCGATCGAGTTCGCCGATACCGCTCGGCATACGCGGCGATTCCGTTGAATCACCGACCAAGCCTTCAAGCGGAAAGATACGCCCCTTTTTCCCGCGCGAGGGACCTGACGAGCCGGGAAGGGGTGCTGACGCCGCTTCCTCCGAAAGAGTGCTCCATTCGCCGCACGCGTCGCATTTGCCCTGCCAGCGGTTATAGACCGCGCCGCATGCCTGACAGATGAAACTGGCTGTTCGTTTCGCCATGAAAAAGATCAATCCTTGGTCGGAAGAATGCGCCGCCGGAATCGGGGCCCGAGATGAACGAGAATCTCATAGCCGATCGTTCCTGATTTGGCTGCAACTTCATCAAGCGTTATCTCGTCGCCGATCATCGTGGCCATCATGCCGCGTTGAACCAATCCATCAGGGCAATCGGTGATATCGGCCATCACAAGATCCATCGAAACGCGGCCGAGGATTTTGCAGCGTTGACCAGCGATCAGGCAGTCCGCGCCCTGTTTGATATCCGTATTCTTCGCGCCGCGTGGATAGCCATCACCATAACCGATGGACAAAGTCGCAATAACGCTGTCGCGCGTAACCGTGATTTCTCCGCCATAGCCAATCTTTGTACCTTTTGGAATTCTGCGCGTCTGAATGATGGGGGCTTCAAGACGGATCACCGGCTGCATTGGATTTGGTTCATCCAAAAAAGGATTGCCGCCATAAAGCGCATAGCCAGGACGCACGAGATCATACGAGATGTTCTTATTAAGAAACACACCAGATGAATTCGAAAGGCTCGCCGGAACGCCGGGAAACAAAGCGCGAAGCTTTTCGAAAAGTGCGATTTGATTTTCCGTCACAGACGAAGAACGCATTTCGCTTTCAACAAAATGAGTGATTAGAAGCGATAAAGAGAGCGGTGCTTTTTCCGTTGCGCGCCGGGCAGCATATGAGTGCGCCTCTTCGAGCGAGAGCCCTAAGCGCGCCATGCCTGTATCAATGTGAAGCGCAGGGGGGAGAAGTTTTTTCCCCGCTTTGAGTGCGGTTTCAAATTCGATGATCTCGTCTTCCGCGCCCAACACAGCGGTTAAACGATACGTCTCGTAAATATCAGCTGCGTTCTTCGGGAATCCATTCAATATAAAAATTGTTGCGTCTTGCGCATTATGCCGCGCGGCGACGCCTTCAGACAATGTCGCAACAAAAAAATGCTGACAGCCCGCTTCAACGAGTGCTGGAACAACAAGATCAATGCCGAGACCATAGGCATTCGCTTTGATATTCGCGCTTGCTTTTGCGGGCGCGACGCGCCCAGCAATGAGACGATAATTGGCCTTGAGCGCGTTCAGATCGATTGTAAGCAGAGCGGCGGTCGGATCATCCGCAAGCAGGGCGGATAATACCATATCACTCGATCCTTTCCGGAATACGGTCATCGCTGATGAGCGTCGAGAAGCGTGTGACTTCAGCATCGAATTGTAATGTCACCGTACCGGTCGGTCCGTGACGTTGCTTGCCGATGATCACTTCGGCGCGGCCATGAACTTGCTCCATTTCCGTCTGCCATTTGAAATATTCTTCCGTGCCCATTTTGGGCTCTTTGTTTTTTAAATAATATTCTTCACGAAACACGAAGAGCACAATATCGGCGTCTTGCTCGATCGAGCCCGATTCACGCAAGTCGGAGAGTTGCGGACGTTTGTCGTCACGTTGTTCGACCTGACGCGAAAGCTGTGAGAGCGCGACAACAGGGACATTCAATTCTTTGGCAAGTGCTTTGAGGCCTGTGGTGATCTCCGTTAGTTCTTGCACGCGGTTGTCTCCTTTACGTGCTGAGCCCGATAGCAGTTGCAAATAGTCAACCACGAGAACATCAAGGCCCTTCTGGCGCTTCAAGCGGCGTGCACGAGCAACAAGTTGCGCAATTGAGATGCCGCCGGTCTCATCGATATAGAAGGGAATACGTTCCATCTCGCGCGCAGCATCGGCGATTTTAGAAAAATCCTGTTCCTGAATTTCACCGCGACGGATTTTATAAGACGGCACACCCGATTGCTCGGCGATGATACGAGTCGCCAATTGCTCAGCCGACATTTCGAGTGAGAAGAAACCAACGATGCCGCCATCAAGCCGTTTGACACTGCCGTCTTTGTTTTTTTCATGCGCATAAGCGCGCGCAATATTGAACGCGATATTCGTGGCGAGTGCGGTTTTACCCATACCCGGACGACCCGCGACGATAATCAAATCTGACGATTGCAAGCCGCCGAGCATGCGATCGAGATCAGAGAGACCGGTTGCGACGCCCGATAATTTTCTATCGCGCCGAAACGCTTCGGCAGCGAGATCAACCGCATTGCGCAAAGCACTCGAGAAATCCTGAAAGCCGCCATCGTAACGACCTTGTTCGGCCAATTCATAGAGGCGACGCTCGGCGTCTTCGATCTGTTTGCGCGGATGATCATCAACCGGTGCGTCATAAGCGACATTCACCATCTCTTCGCCGATATTGATCAGCTGACGGCGCATCGCGAGATCATAGATCGTTCGACCATAGGCTTCTGCATTGACTACGGTTGTTGCTTCAGCTGCCAAGCGCGCGAGATATTGCGGCACGGTCATGCCACCCAAATCCTGATCGCCCACAAAGGATTTGAGCGTCACAGGCGTTGCCAGTTTTCCGGCGCGGATCAATTGCTGCAAAATATCATAGATGCGGCGATGCAGCTCTTCCGAAAAATGCGTGGGCTCTAGAAAATCTGAAACGCGAAAATAGGCATCGTTATTGACAAGGATTGCGCCAAGCAAAGCTTGTTCGGCCTCCACATTGTGGGGCGGGACGCGATAGGGCGTTTCGATATCAGCGAGGCGGACAACAGATGACATGGGACAATCCGGTTTCTATCGCAGGAGCTTTACGCTGAAGCTGCCTGACGAATCACGGCTTGGTTATGATTCTATTCAAGGCGTGCCCGTTTTCCACAGCGCGCACAGGGAACCAAAGAAACATTTGGTTTAAGCGCGATTTTTCTTGCTTTGGTCAATCAATTGAAAAAGCCCGACTTTCGCCGGGCTTTTTTGACTTAGTAGGGGTTTAAGCCCGATATCACTCGTCGCCAGCGCTTTCGGCCAAGGCTGCACCGACTTCGAGGCCGAGATCGTCAAGATTGACTTCTTCGCGCACGATCGCGCTTTCACCACGGGCCTGACGTTCAGCTTCTTCAGGGCTACGCGCAACGTTCACGGTGATTTTGACGGAGACTTCTGGATGCAGAAGAACCGGCACAGAATGCAAGCCAATGGTCTTGATCGGAATGTTCAAGACAACCTGATTGCGGTTAAGGCTGAAGCCGCCTGCGGTGGCCGCATCAGAGATGTCACGTGCAGCCACTGAACCATAGAGCTGACCCATTTCGCCGGCCTGACGGATGATGACGAAAGACTGACCGTCAAGCTTTTCAGCAACGGCTGAAGCGTCTTTTTTCGCGGCGAGATTGCGGGCTTCAAGCTGCGCACGCTGCGTTTCGAAATGAGCAATGTTTTCTTTCGTCGCGCGCAAAGCTTTTTGACGCGGCAAAAGGAAGTTGCGGGCGTAACCGTCTTTCACACGGACGACATCGCCCATTTGTCCGAGATTGGGAACGCGCTCGAGAAGAATGACTTGCATGGTAATAATCCTTTCTTGATTTTAGGAAGCAGAGTTGGAGGGAAGGGGCGCGGTTGAAAACCGTGTCCGGAATGAGAGCCACATATCGGCAATCCCCAGAAGCGCGATGCCGATGACCGGCCATCCGGGAAGCAGTACGAAAACGAGATAGATCGCGAAGAGCAGGCTGCGGCGTGATTTCAAAGGCCGTGTAATGCCGTGAAGAACCGCAAGGCCTTGCAAGCAAAAGCCAGTAATTAATCCGGCAAGGCCGATCCGCCCTGCAAGCGCGGGATAATCATGCGCAGCAATCGCAAGAGCGAGCGAAAAGACCAGAGCGGGAACTGCAAGGCGCGGCAGCTTGAGAGTTGACAGATCGGGCCAAGGCCGGGGCAAGCGGCCCGAAGCCTGGACGATGCGCCCCGCCACCCAAAGAAGCAGCACGGAAATCGCAACGCTCGCGGCGGTGCTTATCGGCGCCGCGATATTGGCGAGAAGAGAAGAGAGCGTCTCGATGAATTGGGTTTTCTCTTCGGCTGAAAGTCCGGCTACAAGATCAGGGTCATAAGTCAGAACCACATCAACCGCGCGGCCGAAGGTGGCGACAAAGCCCGCGTAATCGGGGGCAATCATCACAGCGCCGGCAAGTGTAAGAGCGGCCGACAGGCCGATGATCCAGAAGAGAACCCGGCCGAGCGGATACCATTCCATCTTTTCGGGCGCGTCAGTCTCTGACGAGCGGCCGAGCAATAAAAGATAAGCGGTGAACCATGATGGCAGGCCAATCGAGAGCGCCTGAATAACGCCCGCTAACGGCGAGAAAATAAGTGCGGTCACGGCGAGTGAAATAAGCGTCGCCACGAGCCCGGCATGATGGCCAAAGCCCAAAGTCGCAATCAAAATGGGAAGGGGAGCGATAAGGTAAAGCAGGAAGGCAAGCGGGGAACCCGTTGAAATAACGGCAAAAAGCAGCGCTGAAACCGCGCCGCATCCCGCACCAAATGCCCAATTCCGACCTGTGGTCATCCCGCTGTCCCGCTGACCCCTGTGAGGGGCGGTTAGGAACGGATCATGTGTCCGTTCCAACATATCCGGCTGCGGCAAAAGCTGCGTTCACCCGATATTTGATGAAGAGAACCGGGACCCGTAGGTCCCGGCAAATCTGTTTGAAGACGATTGACGTCTTACGCGATCACGTAAGGCAGGAGGCCGAGGAAGCGTGCGCGCTTGATGGCTTGCGCCAATTCGCGTTGCTTCTTGGCCGACACAGCCGTGATGCGTGACGGTACGATCTTGCCGCGCTCTGAAATGTAGCGCGAGAGCAAACGCGTATCCTTGTAATCGATCTTCGGGGCATTCGTGCCCGTGAACGGGCAGGACTTGCGACGACGATAGAAGGGACGACGAGCGCCGCCCGATGATTCAACAGCTGACATCAGAAGCTCTCCTCTTCGGCATCGCCTTCTTCACGACGGGGGGGACGCGGAGCGCGGCCGCTGCCGCCTCCACCACCGAAGCGGCTGCCACCTGGACGGCCGCCCGGACCACGATCACCACGGTCATCATCACGATCGCGCTTCTGGAGCATGGCCGAGGGGCCTTCTTCCAGCGCTTCGACACGGATGGTGAGCGAGCGGATCACGTCTTCGCTGATCGCTTCGAGACGCTCGACTTCCGCAACGGCGGTGTGCGGAGCGTCAACATTGAGAAGTGTGAAATGCGCTTTCCGGTTCTTCTTGATCCGGAAGGCGAGGGTCTTCACGCCCCAATATTCAACCTTCGTGACCTTGCCGCCATTGGCTTCGATCACGCCTTTGAACTGTTCATTGATGGCCTCGACCTGCTGCGCCGTTACATCTTGGCGCACGAGGATAACATGCTCGTAGAGAGCCATGGGTTAGCCTTTCCTGTTTCACGCGAGCTTTCGGCGCCAAGCCCTTCGAGCCACTTGGATTTTTACATCCGAGGAAAGGCCCGAAACGAGAGAGCAACGAAGGCGGAGACAAGGGAAACGGAGAGGGATTCTCCTGCCCGGAAACCCGGGTTTTCCTTCCAGCCACCGGCCGATCGACCGCGATTGAAGGCGCTTACCTACTGGCAAAGCCTCGGAAAGGCAAGGGGTTAGCGGATATAAATGCTCGCCGCCTTGTTAGCTGAAGACGCCGATCACAAGCGTGACATTCAGCCCAATGATCACAAGCGCGATGGCTACCGCGAGTGCAGTGAGAAGCCGGGGCGCGACCAATGCCCCCATCCGTTTTTTTGAGGCGGTGAACAGGACGAGGGGTACAACGGCAAAAGGCAATTGCAGGCTCAAGACGACCTGACTGAAGACGAGCAACCGTGTCGCGCCCTCATTGCCATAGGCAAAGGCGACGAAAGCGGCGGGCCCGACCGCGATTAACCGCGTCACCAGCCGCTGGACCCAAGGGCGGAACGCGATTTTGAGAAAGCCCTCAAACACAATCTGACCGGCGAGGGTCGCCGTCACCGTGGCGTTTAGCCCGCAGCCGATGAGCGCGATGGCAAAGAGGATCGGGGCGAGTGATGTCCCAAGCAGCGGTTCAAGCAGCGCATGGGCCTCGGACAATTCGGCGATCCCCGTCTTTCCATTGGCGTGAAAGGTTGCCGCCGAGAGGATCAGGATCGCGGCATTGATGAGAAAGGCAAAGCAGAGCGCGATGCTTGAATCGATGGTCGCGAAAGTGAGGCTCTCGCGCCGTTCTTTCGGGCTTGAGCCCAGCATCCGTGTCTGAACGATGCCGGAGTGAAGATAAAGATTATGGGGCATAACGGTCGCGCCCAAAATCCCGAGAGCGAGATAAAGCATTTCGGGATTGGTCAGAATGACAGAACTCGGAACGAGCCCCGGAAACACGGCGGACCAATCGGGTTTTGCCAGCGCGATTTCGACGACAAAACAAAAGGTAATGAGCGCCAGAATCCCGATCACAACGGCTTCAATCGTACGGAACCCGTAGCGCTGTAGCGCAAGGATCAGGAGCGCATCGAGCGCCGTGACCGCGATTCCGACGGGAAGGGGCCATCCGAAGAGCAGTTGAAGCCCGATGGCCGTGCCGATGACTTCGGCAATATCCGTGGCGATGATGGCAATCTCGGCTAGAAAAAACAGAAAGAGATTGAGGGGAGCGGGCAGATTTTCGCGACAGGTCTCGGCTAAATCCTTGCCGGTCGCTACAGCGAGACGCGCGGCAAGAGATTGAAGGATAATCGCGGTAAGGCTTGAAAGCAGAACCACAGATAAGAGCGCGTAGCCGAATTTCGAACCACCTGCGAGTGAGGTCGCCCAATTGCCCGGGTCCATATAGCCGACAGCCACGAGATAGCCGGGCCCGAGAAAGGCCAGAAGCTTCCGCCCGAAAGACCAATGGGCAGCAACCTGAACAGTTTCGTGATCGGCACGCAAACCATGGAGCGTTTGCGGGCGTTGTTGGTCCAGAATCCCAGTCATCCTCTATAGATCGCTCATTGCCATGCCTTCCTCAAGGCCAAGTCAATAATTTCGAAGGAGGTAAGGCCGTGGGATCGGTTTTTTTGTGACATGGGCACAACACATCCGACCAAAAAGACGTCTCAGCCTTAGGTTGAAGGCTGTCTGCCGAAAATTGGCCACAATGAAGCCGATCTGGAATGCTTGAACGGCAATTGAAAAGTAACCCCTTTGTCGCCATGGTGGCGCCCGCACTGTTTGATGAAACAGTCAGGACCCTAGGGAGAGACGGACGGAGAGGTGATTTTCCGGTCCGCGACAGAGAAGGTTTGAAAGGCCAGAACGTCTCATGAGCGATCGTGTTTTTGATAAATCCAAATTGCCCAGCCGCTATGTGACGGAAGGCCCGGCGCGTGCGCCGCACCGGTCTTATTATTATGCGATGGGCTTGAACCGCGCGCAGATGAGCCGCCCTTTTGTCGGCGTGGCCTCCTGCTGGAATGAAGCAGCCCCTTGCAACAACACGCTCATGCATCAGGCCCAATTTGTGAAAAGCGGCGTTGATGCGGCCGGCGGCACGCCGCGTGAATTCGTGACGATCACCGTGACTGATGGCATTGCGATGGGACATCAGGGGATGAAATCCTCGCTTGTGTCGCGCGAAGTGATTGCTGACTCGGTCGAGCTCACCATGCGCGGCCACTCCTATGACGCGATTGTCGGCTTGGCGGGCTGCGACAAATCACTTCCCGGCATGATGATGGCGATGGTGCGTTTGAATGTGCCGTCGATTTTCATCTATGGCGGATCGATTTTGCCGGGCACCTTCAAAGGTAAGCCTGTGACCGTGCAAGACGTGTTCGAAGCGGTCGGCAAACATTCGGTCGGCGCGATGAATGAAGAAGACCTCTACGAACTCGAAGCGGTTGCCTGTCCGTCTTCGGGCGCGTGTGGCGCGCAATTCACGGCCAACACAATGGCAACTGTGTCCGAAGCCATTGGTCTTGCATTGCCTTATTCGGCCGGTGCGCCTGCGCCTTATGAAATTCGTGAACAATTCTGCCGCACAGCGGGCGAGATGATCATGGATCTCATCGCTAAAAATATTCGCCCGCGCGATATTGTAACCCGCAAAGCGCTTGAGAATGCTGCAACCGTTGTTGCTGCTTCGGGTGGTTCGACGAATGCGGCTTTGCATCTTCCGGCGATTGCGCATGAAGCGGGTATCGAATTTGATTTGTTCGATGTTGCCGAGATCTTCAAAAAAACGCCTTACATTGCTGATTTGAAGCCCGGCGGAAAATATGTCGCTAAAGACATGTTTGAAGTTGGCGGCATTCCGCTTCTCATGAAGACCTTGCTTGATCATGGTTATCTGCATGGCGATTGCATGACGGTGACGGGCCGCACGATGGCTGAAAATATGGCGAGCGTGAAATGGAATCCGGATCAGGATGTTGTTTATGCCGCAAACAAACCTTTGACAGTAACAGGCGGTGTTGTCGGTCTTAAAGGCAATCTCGCTCCCGAAGGTGCGATTGTGAAAGTCGCCGGTATGCCTGTCGAGAAGCAAGTCTTTACCGGTCCGGCGCGCGTCTTCGATAATGAAGAAGCCTGTTTCGAAGCGGTGACGAAGCGTCAGTATAAAGAAGGCGAGGTTCTCGTCATTCGTTACGAAGGACCGCGCGGTGGTCCGGGTATGCGAGAAATGCTTGCCACAACAGCGGCGCTTTATGGGCAAGGTATGGGCGATAAAGTGGCGCTCATCACCGATGGTCGATTCTCCGGGGCAACGCGCGGCTTCTGCGTGGGTCATGTTGGTCCTGAAGCGGCCATTGGCGGCCCGATCGCTCTCCTGAAAGATGGCGACATTATTCATCTTGATGCGATTAAAGGCATTTTGTCAGTCGATTTATCCGATGATGAATTGGCTCGCCGTAAAAAAGACTGGAAGTCGCGCGAACATGAATATGGTTCGGGCGCGATCTGGAAATATGCGCAAACGGTTGGATCCGCTCGAGACGGTGCAGTGACCCATCCGGGCGGCAAGGGTGAAAAATTCGTCTATGCGGATATTTGAGTCCATTAGACCAGGATTGATGATTGTCCTA
>RFXE01000340.1 GCA_009921785.1 Alphaproteobacteria bacterium | reverse complement strand
TCCAAGGCCACATCTACAATCATGTCTTCTTGTCCACCCACCATCTTTCTGCGACCCAATTCTTCCAAAATACTGCGTGTATCTATGCCGTATCGCTCCGATGCCCGCTCAGCATGCAACAGAAAACTCGAGTATACACCCGCATAGCCCAAGCTCAGGGTTTCGCGATCCACCCGTACGGGCCGCACTTGCAACGGACGAATCAAATCATCAGCCGCATTGTCTTTGACGTGTTTGAACACATCGCCCAATTCATGCAGCGCCTGTTGACCAAGGGTCGAGAGCGATGAGGTCATGAGTTCACTACTTCTTCTTTAAGGTGCGAGATGTCCAAAGAGAGCTTTTTGCACAATAGCCATGCTCTTTGCTGAATCCTGTCGGCGAATAGCTTCAGCGAGTTCAGGATGGTCAGCCAGACGATTAGCGATTTTCTTCATCGACTCCGTGGCTGCAATATTGGTTTCGCATTCGGCGACCGGATCAATTCCCGCAGTGTCTGGGAATGTATCAAAATAGAGAATACCGTTATAGCCGATATGTTTGAGCGCAACGAGCAATTCAATGGTTTGAATCGGATGAACCGATCCCGCAATCAATCCGTCATCGCGCTTGCCATAGCCATCATTTAAATGAACGCCCAAAAGTCGCGAATGACGTGCAACAAGAGCGGCGGCGCA
This sequence comes from Alphaproteobacteria bacterium, assembly GCA_009921785.1. Taxonomy (GTDB): domain Bacteria; phylum Pseudomonadota; class Alphaproteobacteria; order Rhizobiales; family Beijerinckiaceae; genus CAIUPE01. Next base: position 1,362 of record RFXE01000340.1, on the reverse strand, counting down.
AGCAGGCATTTCATCGGCATAAAGCACATGGGCAAAATCAAGCGTAACGCCGAGATTCTTAAGTCCTACTTCTTTTACCGCGAGAAGCGTCGTGCCGATATCAGGCATGAGACTGAAAGAGCGTGGTTCATTCGGCTTATATTCAATCGCAATATCAATTTTTGGATTATGCTTGGCGACTTCATTTAACGCCGCGATCGTATCGTCCCATGCTTTACGATAATCGATTTGGAAGGCGTAATCGAAGCCGTCTTGTCCCATCCACAGCGTCATAAGATTGCCACCTGCGGTGGCTAATGAATCCAGACCACGTTTCGTTATATCAATTGCATTGCGGCGCACAGAGGCATCAGGATGCGTGAAAGCGCCAAGTTTGAAACCGGGATCAGTGTAGTAGCGCATGGCATAGCCATTAAGTCGCACACCTGATTTACGAAGACCCTCGACAATTTCTTTTTCTGAAAACCCTTCGAGATGATCAGGATAATTGAGATCAACGGCGGTGAGACCTTTCACCGTTGCGGCGCGCGCCACAAGATCAAGCGTATTCGGTTTGCGGTTCAATCCGTGCCAATAATTATTAGTGTCGATTTTGAATGAATTAAGCCGCGCGGCATATCCGGATGAAACACTCACGTCAGATCACACCTTTCCGGAAAAGGAAGCAGCCATAAGGACCAGGATCGGATGTCTGCACAATCGCAAAGCTCCTCGCGGCAGCATCATAAAAATCGAAACGCTCATAAGCGCCAATTTTAATCGGGCGACCTTCGGCCTTATTGACCACCTCTTGCATCGTGTGATGGATCGGCACGAGCTCATTCGGGTTGCCGACGACCTTCATGCGCATCACGGGCTCATCAACAAATGTATCGAGCGGAAAAAGCGATAACACCGCTTCGGCCGTACGTTTGAGATCAGCACCAAAAAGAGTGAGCAATTTCCCATGCGTGGTTTTGGCCGCAAGCGTTGTGGCGGGGTGATTGCGATCACATAAGAGGAGATCATCACCATGGCCCATTGCTTTGAGCACATAAAGCAGTTCGGCGGTGAGGATCGGATCGAGCCCTTTGAGCATGGCGTTTGCCTTTTTGATTATCAGGAGCGCCAAAATCTCAGAGTCGAGGGTGAAGCGCAACATCGGCGTTTGACGCCTGAAAACCTGATCCTTACTGTTTACCCCGGTCAATTCAAAAAGGGGCGCTCACAAGAAGCGCTTTCAAGGGGTGGAGCATGACGGACGGCGTTTCGATCCTCGGGATTTTTGTGGCGGATTTGGCATTCCGGTCGGGACGGATGCCCGCTGTCGGCGAGACGATCATGTTCTTGGCTTTATCTGACAAGGTGACGATCTCGCCCTTT
>RFXE01000339.1 GCA_009921785.1 Alphaproteobacteria bacterium | reverse complement strand
GGCGAATAAAGAGCGCTTTTTTATCACAACGGCGATTTCTTATCCGAATGGACGGCCGCATATTGGTCATGCCTATGAATTGATCGCAACGGATGCGATTGCGCGATTCATGCGGCTTGACGGGAAAGATGTGTTCTTTCTTACAGGCACCGATGAGCATGGACAGAAAATGCTCCAAACCGCTGTAAAGGAAGGCTTGAGCGCGCAAGCGCTTGCCGACCGTAACGCGGCAGTGTTTCGTGAGATGGCAACGGCACTCAATGCCTCGAATGATGATTTCATTCGAACAACAGAAGAGCGTCATAAAATCGCCTGCCAAGCGATTTGGCAACGCATGGTTGATGCCGGTGACATTTATAAAGACAGTTATGCTGGTTGGTATTCTGTTCGTGATGAAGCCTATTTTGCCGAAGATGAAACGGTACTTGGCGGCGATGGTGTTCGTCGCGGTCCAACAGGCACGCCGGTTGAATGGGTAGAAGAGGAGAGCTATTTCTTCCGTCTCTCGGCCTATCAAGATCGTCTTCTCGCGCTCTATGACTCAATTCCGAATTTCATTGGTCCGGCAGAACGCAAAAATGAAATTCTTAGCTTTGTAAAATCCGGCCTTCGTGATCTCTCGGTCAGCCGCACAACATTTGATTGGGGTATTCCGGTTCCCGGTGATCCGAAACATGTGATGTATGTCTGGGTTGATGCGCTGACCAATTACATTACCGCAACCGGTTGGCCTGATGAAAACGCTGCGCGTGCTGCGTATTGGCCCGCCAATGTTCACATCATTGGTAAAGACATCATTCGTTTTCATGCCGTCTATTGGCCGGCCTTTTTGATGTCTGCGGGGTTACCTTTACCTCAACGTGTTTTTGGTCATGGCTTTTTGTTTAATCGCGGCGAGAAAATGTCGAAATCGGTTGGTAACGTGATCGACCCATTTTCTCTCGCTGACCATTATGGCGTTGATCAGCTGCGCTATTTCTTCATGCGTGAAGTGCCCTTCGGCCAAGATGGCAATTATTCGCATGAAGCCATCGTCAATCGCATCAATGCCGATCTCGCCAATGATCTTGGTAATCTGGCGCAGCGTTCACTGTCGATGATTGCCAAAAATCTTGACGGAAAAATGCCCAAACTTGGCGAGCTGCTCGAACAGGATCGCGTAATATTGGGCGATGCTTATGCACTTGCAGATAAAGCGCGTAAATCGATTCACGATTTTGCACTTCACCATATACTTGCAGACATTTGGCGCGTGGTTGCTGATGCCAATCGTTACTTCGCCGGTGAAGAGCCTTGGGCCAAGCGGAAGACCGATCTCGCTCGCTTTGAAACCATTCTGGCTGTCACGCTTGAGACATTGCGTCTTGTTGGTCTGATGACGCAACCCTTTATGCCACAGGCGTCAGCGAAGCTTCTCGATCTCTTAGCCGTTGATCCATCGTCTCGTGATTTTACTTTTATGAAAGCTGAAGCACGTGTAGAAGCGGGGACGGTCTTGCCACCACCTCAAGCCATTTTCCCACGTTACGTGGAAACCGAAGGCGATTTGACGAATTGAGCATGGCAACATCATGATTGTCGACAGCCACTGCCATCTTGATTTTCCGCCCTTTGAAGGCGAACGAGATGCGATCATTGCGCGCGCGAAAGAAGCGGGTGTCAAAACCATGTTGACGATATCAACAGAGGTTAAGCATTTTTCGCGCATAAAAGCGATTGCTGAACATGACGCCGATATCTGGTGCTCAATTGGCACGCATCCTTTGCATGCGAATGAAGAGCCTGATTTACCAATCGAGACTTATGTTCAGTTAGCACAACATCCGAAATGTATTGCGATTGGTGAGGCGGGTCTCGATTTCTTCTATGATCGCGTCGCGCTCGATCGCGCTGATCAGGTTTTCCGTAAGCAGATTGCAGCGGCACGGATCACTGGGCTTCCTTTGGTGATTCACTCGCGCAGTGCCGATGATGCGATGATTTCGACTTTGGAAGATGAAATGGGGAAGGGGGCCTTTAAAGCCGTTCTTCATTGTTTC
>RFXE01000338.1 GCA_009921785.1 Alphaproteobacteria bacterium | reverse complement strand
TTTGCGCATTCACCCCTTGAAGGTCTCGTGCATCGCTATCCCGATCGCGTTCTCGTAAAGCTCACACATATTTGCCCGGTCTATTGCCGGTTCTGTTTTCGCCGCGAGATGGTGGGACCAGGAAAGAGCGAAGCGCTTTCCGAAGATCATCTCGACGCAATTTATTCTTATATCAAAACCCATCCTGAAATTTGGGAAGTGATTGTGACCGGCGGTGATCCGTTGATTTTATCGCCGCGTCGCCTGCAAGACTTCACAACGCGTCTCGCCGCCATCGATCATGTGCGTGTGTTGCGCTGGCATACGCGTGTGCCCTCTGTTGAGCCTGCACGCGTGACGGATGAGCTTGCGCGCGCGCTTGTATCAACAGGCAAGTCAGTGTGGCTTGCTCTTCATGTCAATCATCCGCGCGAGATGACACGCGCGTGCCTTCAGGCTATCGCGCGGTTGAAACAAGCAGGCCTTAATCTCATCAGCCAAAGCGTGTTGCTCAAGGGCGTGAATGACGATGTTGATACGCTTACCAATTTAATGCGGGCATTTGTTGAGGCGGGCGTGAAGCCTTACTATCTCCATCAGGGCGATCTGGCGCCGGGCACTGCGCATTTCAGGACAACGATCACGGAAGCTAAAGCCTTGATCGACGGTTTGCGCGGTCGGGTTTCGGGCCTAGCGCAGCCTCTTTATGTGATCGATTTACCGGGCGGTGCGGGGAAAGTGCCCGTCGCCGCGCTTTCTTGTGATATTGACGGGGAGGGCTGGCGCATCAGGGATTGGCAAGGTTATACACATGCCTATCCGCCGGTTGGTTCAGCGTGAGGGTCTGATTGAGATTATTCTCATCAAGTGAAGTGAAGGAAAACTCGTTTCGTGCGTGCGCCAGAATTATCAATCATCGTTCCCGTTTTCAATGAACGTGCCAATATTGCTCCTCTTGTCGGACTTGTTGCTGAAGCGCTTCCCGATGTCGTGTGGGAATTAATTTTCGTTGATGATAATTCACCCGATGGCACGAGCGATGAAATCAAAGCATTAGCTGCAAAAGATTCTCGCGTTCGCGGTATCCGCCGTGTCGGACGGCGCGGTCTTTCGGGCGCATCGATTGAAGGCATGCTTTCGTCTAGTGCGCCTTATGTGGCGGTGATGGATGGTGATTTACAGCATGATGAGCGGGTGCTGGTGCGTATGTTGGCGCTTATTCGTTCACCGGGTGTTGATCTTGTAATCGCAACGCGGGAACGCGATCGGGGAACGATTACCGGTCTCTCCGATAAGCGTTCTTTTGTGAGTGATTTCGGTCGGTTCCTCTCGCGCCTTGTGATCAAGAATGATGTAAAGGATCCAATGAGTGGATTTTTTATGATCCGCCGTGAGCTTGTCGAGCAAGCAGCTCCGAAACTCGCGACCGAAGGCTTCAAGATTTTAGCCGATATTCTTGCGACAACGCCGGGCGCGCTCACCATTCGGGAGACGCCTTATGTGTTTCGTGAACGGCAACATGGCGAGAGCAAGCTCGATGCCCGCGTGGCTTTCGACTATCTCGGATTTTTGTTTCATCATTTGACGGGTCGACTTGTGCCGATCCGCTTTTTTCTCTTCGGCCTTGTTGGCGCTTTAGGCGTTGTAGTGCATCTCGCGGCGTTGCGTGCGATGTTATCAGGCCTTCCCACATTGGGATTTGATGGTGCGCAAATTGGCGCGACGCTCATCGCCATGGCGAGCAATTTTATTTTAAACAATCAGCTCACTTATCGCGACCGCCGATTGCATGGCGTTAAGTTTTTAATCGGCTTTGTTCTGTTTGCGCTAAGCTGCAGCGTTGGTCTTGTCGCCAATGTCGGCATCGCGCGTGTGATTTATTCCGATGGACAAGTCTGGTGGCTTGCCGGTCTTGCGGGCGCTGTAACCGGCTCCGTGTTCAATTATGTCACGAGTGGCCTGTTTGTTTGGCGTAAGAGCTAATCTCACGTCTGCGGTAAGTGCGGCGTGAAATGCGTCGCTCGTGCTGATTTCCATAATTCTAAACTCGCATCATGCGCT
>RFXE01000337.1 GCA_009921785.1 Alphaproteobacteria bacterium | reverse complement strand
GTGGCGAAATTCGCGAAGCGCTTGATACGGTGGGAGGACATTCGTCACCCATTCCAACTTTGATTTCTGTCCAGCGACGTCTTGAACGACGCGGCACGGAAACAGATGCGTTGCTTGGTCCGGCGATCAAGGCACTCGCAACGGCACTTGATGCGTTGGAAGAAACACGCTCGGCACTTGAAGCGGCCGAGCGCGCGGCTGATTTTGATCCGCGTGAATTAGAGCGCGTGGAAGAGCGGCTTTTTGCGCTACGTGCCGCATCACGCAAATATCATGTGCCCGTTGATCAGCTCGCGGCCTTGGCCGAGCGTTTTGCTGCCGATGTTGAGTCACTTGATCAAGGCGAAACATCGCTCGTTAAACTTGAAGCAGCATTGAAAGAGTCTGAACTCCGCTACATCGCTGCAGCCGAAACGGTTTCTAAAAAGCGCGCCAAAGCGGCAGCGGAGTTAGAGAAGGCCGTGATGGGTGAATTGCCGCCTTTGAAACTCGAACGCGCAAAATTCATTGTGGCGCTTGAGCGTGATGAGGCTGCGCGCGGACCCGATGGATTTGATCATGTGGAATTCTGGGTCGAGACGAATCCGGGTTCACGTCCGGGGCCAATGATGAAGGTTGCCTCTGGCGGGGAATTGTCGCGTTTCATGCTGGCGCTCAAAGTATCGCTTGCTAATCGAGGATCAGCCCCCACGCTTGTCTTTGATGAAATTGATACGGGCGTCGGCGGCGCTGTCGCTGATGCGATTGGACAACGTCTGTCGCGGTTAGCAAAAAAAGTGCAGGTGCTTTCAGTAACGCATGCGCCGCAAGTCGCCGCGCGCGCCTCGACTCATTTTCTGATTGCTAAGGGTGAAGCGGGCAAAGGTAAGCGCATCGCCACACGTGTGGTGACGATTGATGACGCCCATCGCCGTGAGGAAATTGCCCGCATGTTATCCGGCGCCGAGATTACTGAAGAAGCGCGTGCGGCCGCAAAGAAGTTGATTGAGGCGGCAAAATGAAAAAGCCGCATGATCCTCTGCGTGCTTTAGATGTCGAAAAACTGACCCCGCTTGAAGCGCGGATGGAATGGCAGACCCTCGGTGACGAGATAGCGCAGCATGATGTGCGCTATCATCAGGAAGACCAGCCGACAATTTCAGATTCTGCCTATGATGCGTTGCGTCGTCGTTATGACGCGATCATTTCGGCCTTTCCGGAATTGCAAAAAGAAGCCTCGCCTTTAACACGTGTAGGCGCAAAGCCATCTGAAAAATTTTCCAAAGTGAAACATGCGGTGCCTATGCTCTCGCTGGCCAATACATTTTCGGATGAAGAATTGTCCGAGTTTGTAGAGCGCGTGCGGCGGTTTCTTGATTGGCCGTCATCGCGCGAATTGGCTTTCACAGCCGAGCCGAAAATTGACGGGCTTTCCTGCTCGTTGCGTTTTGAGAAAGGCGTGTTGACGGTTGCAGCCACGCGCGGCGATGGCGAGGAAGGTGAAGATGTCACCGCCAATGTGTGCACGATTCATGAGATACCACACAAGCTCCATGGAGCGGTACCTGATGTGATTGAAATCCGCGGTGAGATTTATATGGCCACCGCTGATTTTCTAAAGCTCAATGAGCGTCAGGAGAAAGAGGGAAAGCCCGCTTTCGCCAATCCACGTAACGCGGCAGCAGGATCATTGCGCCAACTTGATTCACAGATCACAGCGCAAAGACCACTCAAATTTTTTGCCTATACATGGGGGCAGATTGACGGGGCAACACCCGCTGATACGCAAAGTGGCATGGTCAAGGCCTTTCATAAAATGGGCATGCCGACCAATCCGCTCACAAAGCGGTGCGACACGCTTCAAGCCATGATCGATCATTACCGGTTCATCGAAGAACGGCGCGCAACTTTGGGTTATGATATTGATGGCGTTGTTTACAAAGTTGATGATCTCGCGTTGCAAACGCGTTTAGGCTTTATCTCGCGTTCGCCGCGTTGGGCAACGGCGCGCAAATTTCCGGCTGAGAAGGCCACAACCATTTTGCTCGATATCGATATTCA
>RFXE01000336.1 GCA_009921785.1 Alphaproteobacteria bacterium | reverse complement strand
AAAGCAACCAGATAAAAAAGAGGCCGCCATGATGGCGGCCTAAGTCTAGGGAGGAAACGCCCAAGAAGGGCAGGCGAGACCGCTGTTTCAGCGATATCGCACCGCAACAATATGAATGTGCACTGCACAAAACGCAAGGGCGATGTGAACAAGTTTAGATAACTTATCAGAAAAAACAACCAAAGCCGATAAAATTAGTTAATTAAATCATAAGCTTAGACAAGATATGCAAAAAACAGATGGCTGCGTTTCCCGACAATCTTTTCGCACATGGAGCTCCCCAACCCACAAATAAGCTTCACAATTTGCCAGAGCCGGACTTCCCCGCGTAAATAGGGCCATCGCTCGCAGAGGAGACCGATCATGACCGCCGTCGATTTTTCGGCCTTTGTTGACGAGCTCGCCACATTATCCGGCGCGGCCATTCTTCCTTTTTTCCGTTCATCGCTTTCAGCCATCGATAAGAATGAAGGCGGGCTCTTTGACCCGGTGACAGAAGCCGATCGCGCGAGTGAAGTGGTCATGCGCCAGCGGATCCGCGAAGTGTTTCCGCATCACGGTATTGTTGGTGAAGAATTCGGCTCAGAGAATGCCGACGCAGAATTTGTATGGGTGCTTGATCCGATTGATGGAACCAAAGCGTTCATCTCGGGACTGCCGCTTTGGGGCACATTGATTGGCTTAACGCGTAATGGTTCTGCTGCTTACGGCATGATGAATCAGCCTTTCACCAAAGAGCGTTTTTTTGGTGATGGCGGCAAAGCCACATTGAAATCACCTCAAGGGGAGCGCACGCTCAAAACACGCGCTTGTACGTCTTTGAAAGAAGCCACGCTCTCTTGCACATCGATTACAATGTTTGATGCGTCAGAACGTGAATGCTTCGAACGCGTTGAAGCGGCAGCCCGCCTCACACGGTTTGGATATGATTGCTACGCCTATTGCATGGTCGCAGCAGGGTTTATGGATGTCGTCATTGAAGCCAATCTCAAGCCCTATGACGTTGTTGCTTTGATTCCGATTATCGAAGGTGCAGGCGGCGTCATGACGACTTGGGATGGAAAACCCGCCACACAAGGCGGAAAAATCATCGCGGCGGGTGATAAACGCGCTCATGCCGAAGCGCTTGAGCTTTTAAACCGCTAAGAGCTTCACCCCATAAACTCATCAAAAGCCTGCCAGAATGCTTGTCTTAACGCATCGCGTTCAAGAAGAATTTCATGCGCGGCATCGTTGAGTTCAATCAAGCGTCCCTCTTTAAGATATGACACGAAACGCTTCGTCGCTTGCGTATCCGTAATGCGATCATACGGGCCCGCCACAAAAAGCAAGGGCACTGAAATCGCTTTTGCTGCTTCAGGGTGTTGCAATCTGTCCATCGCATCAAAGCTTGTTTTGACCCAACCAATTGTCGGACTCGCTATTGCGAGATCTGGCGCTTGCGAAAACAGTTTTTCGGAAATGCCGAAACGCAAAAGATCAGGCGTGAGCGGATTGTCTTCATAGGGCATCAAAGGTTTATCCGTTCCACCCGGCACATAGGCTTTCGAAAATCCGAGAGCGTTAAAGACACTTGCCATAAAATTTGCGACGCGCGGAAAACGCACCATCGAGAGACCAATCATCGGCGCGGAGAGAATACCGCGTTCAATCGTGATCGCTGATTGACCCAAAGCATTTAAAAGAATCGCTCCACCCATAGAATGCGCGAGCGCATAGCACCGCTTTGATGACGATCCTTCATGAGCAACGGACATAATCGCTTTGAGATCGAGCGTGTAATCGTCAAAGGTTTCAACATGTCCCTTTTTGAAATCAGGCAGCAGCCGCGCCGAGCCGCCTTGCCCGCGCCAGTCAAAGGCCAAAACATCAAAGCCGCGCGCCAATAGGAGCGCAATCGTTTCGCCATAACGTTCGATATATTCGGTGCGTCCTTGCATCACGATAACGAGCGCATCGCGACGGGGCGCGTCCGCCTGCCAACGGGCATAGCGAAGCGCAACGCCGTCCACCGTGCGAACCACCCGCACTTGTGCGCCA
>RFXE01000335.1 GCA_009921785.1 Alphaproteobacteria bacterium | reverse complement strand
GTTTCCACGGTCAAACACGCGCATCACCGTTTTGATATTGATCACCCGGGTAAGGATTCCTTTGCGCATCGCGAAGCGGGCGCCAAAGAAGTGCTGATTGTGTCAGGGGAACGGTTCGCGCTGATGCACGAATTGCGCGGCGATGATGAGCCGGATCTAAAAAACTTGCTTTCGCTCATGACGCCAGTCGATCTCGTTATTGTTGAGGGATTCAAATCAGAGGCCTATCCGAAAATCGAAATTTATCGGTTGGAGAATGGCAAAGCCTTTCTTCATCCAGAAGATGCGATGATTGTGGCTGTGGCGAGCGATCAACCTGAACTGATTGCTGATCGGCCTTCATTTGATCTCGCAGACATAGAGGCGATTGCGGATTTTATCGTCGCCCATGCAAAGCCTGTTGAAGAGGTGCTGGGCGCGCTTACGCGCTCTTAATCCGCTTCACACGCAACGCGGCTTCCGCGAGATCATCCGGCGCATTGATATTGAAAAACGGATCATGTTCATCCGTCCATTCCACTGTTTTAAAGCCGATATCATGCGCGAACCCGCGCAAAGAACGGTCACTATTCGTGCCTTCAAATGCTTCAAGCAACGCATGAGCTGTCAGGGGCCAAAGTCCTATGGAATAATGGGTTTGTCCATTTGAGACCGCGAAGACGCATGACGGTGATGGTGAGCGCATCGCTCCAAGGCGGGTAAATAGATCAGAGGGGATAAAGGGTGTATCGCCTGCCAGAAGTGCCACATGGCTTGCATTTGGAACAGTTGTTTTGGCCCATTCCAGAGCTGATCGTAGCCCCGTCAGCGGGCCTTGATCGGCAACGGGGTCCGGTAGCAGCGGGAGGCCAAATGAGCGATAGGGTTCAGGATCCGCGCGCGTTGCCAGTGCGATGTGAGGCGTCTGTGGGGCGAGGATGTCGATCACGTAGCTAAGCAGGGGGCGGCCTGCCAAAGGCATCATAGGTTTATCCACGCCGCCCATCCGCCGGCCGGCACCGCCAACCAAAATCACAGCAGGGATCACATCACCCGACATAAATGGCCCCGACACGAAATGAGTTTCGTATCGGGGTCATGGCATAGTTCAGGGCGCGGTCACAATCAGGATGCGGTTTTGACCGGAATTTCTTTCGCCTTGGCGCGGATTTCAGCCGGCTTTTTGACGAGGATTTTAAGAACACCGTGATCATATTTGGCGTCAATTGCATCGGAGGCGGGCTCGAAATCGAGCGGAATGGTGCGGCTAAAGGCACCATAACTCCGTTCGCTCACATAATAGTCCTTACCCTTTTGCTCAGCTTCTTTTTTCTTTTCACCACTGATAATTAGGCGATTTCCCTCAAGCGATACGGAAATGTCTTTTTCTGAAACGCCCGGCAATTCTGCCGTCACTTCGATGCTCTCTTTCGTTTCGGCAAGATCGAGCGAAGGCATGGCCATAAAATGGCCATTGGGCTCGCCATCCGGCAAGCGGCGCTCAATCATGCCGAACATATCCTGCATGTCGCGCCGAAGAGACTGGAAGGGATCGAATTGGGGGCTCCGGTTGTTAGTCCACAAAGAGGGAATCAAAGACCGCATGGGAAACGCTCCTTTTTGATGACGGGTACGGAGGGGGAGCGCGCGGCCTTATGCAAGGCCGGACGTTAGGGGACATCTTAGCAGGGGGATGCCGCTTTTCCTTGACCCATCTCAAGCTTTCGGCCGATAGAGAGGGGCCCCGCTCTGGCGGGTGTCATGAGGCGTTCATGATCCGGGCGATTTCTTCTTTTCCGGTTTTCATGGTTTCATGAGTCGTCTCGAGGAGATTCGCCTATGGCTTCCACCGTTATCGAAGTGGCACTCAAGGATCTGGACGAGGCGGAATCCGATCGCATCGAGCAGCTCGTTGAAACTTTGGCCAATGACATTATCCCATCGCTCTCTGAGGCGGCGGGCGTGTCTGGGACTGATCTTGCTGCGCGTTTGATGGCTGAATTGGGCTATATCGTTGGCTATACGAGCCATCCTGCTGATGCGCTTGATGTTTTGGCCGCC
>RFXE01000334.1 GCA_009921785.1 Alphaproteobacteria bacterium | reverse complement strand
CAGACCATCAACATATCGAGATGTTCATCAAGCGTGTTGACGGTGAAAGGCCGCGTCGGATTGGTCGACGACGGCAGAACATTTTTCAAGCCCGCGACTTTGATAATATCCGGGGCATGACCGCCCCCTGCACCTTCAGTATGGAAGGCGTGAATGGTGCGATTTTTAAAGGCCTTGATTGTGTCTTCCACAAAGCCTGATTCATTCAACGTATCGGTATGGATCATCACTTGAATATCGTGATCATCCGCAACGCTCAGGCAATTATCAATCGCTGCCGGCGTTGTACCCCAATCCTCATGAAGTTTGAGCGCGCAGGCCCCCGCTTCAATCATTTCAACGAGTGAACCGGGTAGCGCCGCATTGCCTTTGCCAGAAAATCCGACATTCACCGGAAATGCATCCGCTGCTTCAATCATACGCGCCATATGCCAAGGCCCCGGCGTGCATGTTGTCGCATTCGTGCCCGCTGACGGGCCCGTTCCGCCGCCGAGCAGAGATGTGACACCGGACATCAGCGCATGTTCAATTTGTTGCGGTGAAATGAAATGGATATGCGTATCAAATCCACCGGCAGTGAGAATTTTACCTTCACCGGCAATCACATCCGTGCCCGGCCCGATGATAATTGTGACATTGGGCTGAATATCGGGATTGCCGGCTTTGCCAATCGCGGCAATACGCCCGTTCTTTAATCCGACATCGGCTTTCACAATGCCCCAATGATCAACAATGAGCGCATTGGTGATGACGGTATCAACAGCACCGTCTTTATTCGTGACTTGGCTTTGGCCCATGCCATCACGAATGACTTTGCCACCGCCAAATTTCACTTCTTCCCCATAAGTGGTGAAATCTTTTTCGACTTCGATTAAAAGCGATGTATCAGCCAAGCGCACACGGTCGCCGACAGTGGGGCCAAACATATCCGCATAAGCGGCGCGGGAGAGTTTTGTGGTCATGATTATCTTTCCCTTATCGCTCAGAGCGCGCCCATAATATCTTGCCTAAACCCATAGACCTCGCGTTTGCCTGCGAGAGCGACAAGCCGCACCTCACGCGATTGGCCGGGCTCGAACCGCACCGCCGTGCCTGCTGGAATATCAAGCCGCATTCCGCGCGCCTTCGTGCGATCAAAAGACAAAGCCGGATTGGTTTCAAAGAAATGATAATGACTGCCGACTTGAATCGGCCGATCACCGGTATTCGCGACTGTGATCGTCGCCGTTTCGCGGCCTTCATTCATAACAATATCGCCCGGCTCCGTAATCACTTCACCCGGAATAATCGCATCGGCTTTTGATCCGCCGCGGATCGGTTGATGAACCGTCACAAGCTTCGTGCCATCGGGAAATGTCGCTTCCACTTGCACATCATGGATCATATCAGCGATCCCCTCCATCACCTGATCGGCGGTGACGACATGCGCGCCCGCTTCCATTAATTCAGCAACGCTGCGCCCATCGCGTGCGCCTTCAACAACGAAATCGGTGATCAAAGCCACCGCTTCAGGATGATTAAGTTTCACCCCGCGCGCCAAACGGCCACGCGCCACCATAGCGGCGAGCGAAACAAGTAATTTATCTTTCTCACGCGGCGATAAGATCATATCGTTTAGTCCCTCTTTGTTTTCGCATCGCTTATCTCGAAAAACCGGTTCCCACTTTTTCGCGCGATGCGCTTCAACATTGCCACACGCGTGGCAGGTCAGCATTCCGAAAACGGGATAAAAACTGCGCGGCTGAGCGGCGCAACGTCGAAGGATCGCGCGCAACGAAGCGTACGATCATCATGCCGTTCCAAGCGCTCGCCGCACATTCACACGACGCGTCTTTCAGAGCCTCTCGCGCCTCTTCAAGACGCGCCTCGGCATCAGGTGCAACATAAAGACATGTTCCAATCGCGCGTGCGCCATCACCCATCGCTTTGCGGTCAAGTTGCGCGGCTATATCATGGTCAATCATCACATCATCAGCAAAGATCAATCGACCCTCACGGCGAATGCGCCAGTGATCTCGAAAGAGACCTTCTTTTACGCGC
>RFXE01000333.1 GCA_009921785.1 Alphaproteobacteria bacterium | reverse complement strand
TGCCCTGCAGCTGCACATCACGCCGCGCATAGCCTTCCGTATTCGCGTTGACGATATTGTTGCCCGTAACTTCGAGGGAGCGTCGATAGGCTGAAAGGCCCGACGAGCCAATTGATAAAATATCAGCCATGGGTCACCGCCCTGACGGGAGAGAGAACATTCATCATGGTGTTTTCTCGTAACCCGATGCATCGACGGATTTCTGAAATGTTCGTTTGATTGAATCAGCGATACCGAAGCGATTTTGCTTCGTCGCGAGATCGGCATAGGCTTGATCAAGCATGGACTGAAAAGGCTTTTCACCTTCGCCATCGAATAAACCATCCTCAAGCTTTGCATTATGCATTTCTTTGAGCATGGTTTGCACAAACAAGGCTTCAAAGCCCTTTGCGGCCTGATCGAGTGTCGCTTTCGAGCCGACCTTCTTCGCATCATCTAGCGAGAGCGCCGCTTTAGCGAGCGCTTTGTTAGAGCCCGCAGCACTTTTGGCTGAGATCAACGTCGTCGAATCGATTTTGAGCGCGTCCATAATCCTCAAGCTCCTCGTCAGATCACAATCAATTCGGCGTGAAGGGCGCCAGCTTGTTTCAAGGCTTCAAGAATGGCGACAAGATCGCTCGGCGAGGCGCCCACTGAATTGACTGCGTCAACAATTTTCGAAAGCTGCACGCCGGGCGCAAACATGAACATTTTCACTTTTGCCTGGTTCACGTCGACTTGGCTTTGTTGTGTCGTTGTGTTCTGCCCGCCTTGAGCGACGGCTCCTTGACCCGTGGCGATGCCTCCTTGGCCTGTAGTCACATTTTGACTTTCTGTAATGCGAACCGTGAGGCTACCATGCGAGACGGCAGCAGGCGTGAGGAACACGCCATCGCCAATTACAATTGTTCCCGTGCGCGAATTCACGATGACGCGGGCAGGTGGTGCGGATTGATCGACACGGATATCTTGCACGGCGGCCATGAAGGACACGCGCTGATTCACATCACGTGGTGCATTTACTTTGACAGTTGCGGCGTCAAGAGCGGTCGCCGTGCCGGCGCCCATGGATTTGTCGATCGCAGCAACAAGGCGTTGCGCTGTTGAAAAGTCCGGTGTGTTAAGATTGAGCATCATCGCCGGCATCGATTCAAACGGCGTTGCAACTGTACGCTCAACTGTTGCGCCACCGGGAACACGACCAACTGTCGGGACGTTCACAGTAACGGTTGACCCATTCGCGCCTGAGACACCCAAGCCGCCCACGGCGAGATTGCCTTGTGCCATCGCATAAGTTTCATTGTCAGCACCAACCAGCGGCGTCATGAGCAAGTTACCACCCACAAGGCTCGCGGCCTTACCGATGGCGGAAACGGTAATGTCGATTTTTTGCCCGGGCTTTGCAAAGGCGGGCAGGTCAGCTGTGACCATCACAGCTGCAGCATTTTTGGCGCTGAGTGATCCCGCGTCAATGTTCAAGCCGAAGCGTGAGACCATGCTCTGCATGCTTTGCAGCGTTGCTGCCACGTTACCATCACCCGTGCCGTTGAGGCCGACAACGATGCCATAGCCAACAAGCTGGTTTGAACGAACGCCCGCAACACTAGCGATATCTTTCACGCGCTCAGAAGGAACCGAAGGCGTTGTTTGCATGTCAGCAGCGGGAAGTGCTGCTTGTTGTTGCGGCGCTGCTTGCGCAGGCTGCGCGGCCTGTTGCTGCGCGATCGCCTCCGTCGCGATAATCGCGATCATGAGAGCGGCGAGGGGGGCGATCACTTTCAGCATGGGTTCAATCCTTGTCAGGCCAAAGGGCAAGACGTTGCATCAGATTATGTTGGATTAGATCGGAGCAGCCCAGCCAAAGAATCGGCCGAACCAGTTTTGACGTGAAGCATCTGCGAGATCGCCTGATCCCGTGTAGCTGATCTTTGCTTGTGCAACGCGGCTTGAATCAACCACATTGCCGGCTTTGATATCTTCGGGCCGCACAACACCACTCACGCGGATATATTCTTCGCCATTATTGAGGGTAAGATTTTTCTCGCCTTCAACCCACATATT
>RFXE01000332.1 GCA_009921785.1 Alphaproteobacteria bacterium | reverse complement strand
CACCAAAGCGCCATTCGACTGGACCGAGACGAGCTGGGATCTCGAAAAAGGCTATGGCACTTTGGGCACCGGTGCGCTGCATGTGGTGGCGATTGATTATGGCGTGAAGCGCAACATTCTGCGCTTGCTGACCGATCGCGATTGCCGTGTCACCGTGGTGCCCGCGACCGCCTCGCTTGATCAGATCCTCGCTTTGAAACCCGATGGCGTGTTTCTTTCAAACGGTCCGGGCGATCCGGCCGCGACGGGTGATTACTCCGTGCCCGTCATCAAAGCGTTGATTGAAAAAGGCGTGCCGACTTTTGGCATTTGCTTGGGCCACCAGATGCTCGCGCTCGCGGTGGGTGCGAAAACCATGAAGATGAAACAGGGCCATCACGGCGCCAATCATCCGGTGAAAGATTTCACCACCAACAAGGTGGAAATCGTGTCGATGAATCATGGCTTCGCGGTGGATCGTGATAGTCTTCCAAAGAATGCGGTTGAAACGCATGTTTCGCTGTTTGACGGCACGAATTGTGGCATCGCGCTCACCGACAAACCCGCTTTCTCCGTGCAGCACCATCCCGAAGCCTCGCCCGGCCCGCGCGACAGCCACTATCTCTTCGACCGCTTCGTCGCGATGATGAAAGACAAGACGCCGAAGGCGGCGTGATGTGTCACCTAAAGGTGAAAAACCGGTGCGCGACGAAGTTGAACACCAGCACCACGCCATAAGTCAGAATACGCGCAAGAAGTGGCGCGAGTGAAAACCCTTCGGTGAACACGCGCATCGCGTAACCGGTCAGCAAAAACCCGACACCCATCACGCCCAAAAACCGCAACACGGCGGCGCGGTGCGCGCGTTCGGTTTCAAACACATGCGCGCGGTTGAGAAGGTAGGAGAGCACGCCGCCTGCGGCATAGCCCGAGAGCGCGGCGGGAACCGGATCGGCGCCTAAAAACTGGAGCGCGACAAAGAACACCGCATAATCAAGCGCAGTCGCCACCGCCCCCACGCCAACAAAGGCGGTGAATTGGCGGATCAGACGGGGAAAAGCGGGCGCATCGGACATAGAGGCGGCATAACGCCTTTCCGTGGAAAGGTCACGCGCGCCGATCCGCAAACAAACGCCAAACATTCACATGGACTTTGTATATACAAATGGGATACAAATTTCGAAACATCATGGGTGGATATGGATTTTTTCGGCTTCGAGTGGGACGAAGGAAATCGCGAAAAATGTCTCAAACACGGCGTTACAACCCAAGATATCGAGGCGCTCTTCTCAAAACCATTGCTTGTTATTCGTGATCCGCATGATCGAACACCGGAACAACGCTTTCGGGCCATTGGAGAGACACAGGCAAGGCGCTTTGTATTCGTTGTATTCACAGTGAGAGACGGGATGATCAGGCCCATCAGCGCGCGCTTTATGCATCTGAAAGAGATTAGACGGTATGAAAAAGACAATCCCCACCTTCAAAAGCGATGAAGAAGCAGCCGATTTCGTTGACGCTGCCGATCTCAGCCAGTTTGATCTCAAAGGCCAACTGGTTCGCTTTGAATTGAAAGCGAAGGACAAGACGATCAGCCTTCGTCTGCCCGATCAGCTTCTCCAAGAGGTCAAATCGCGCGCTGCCGAGGCCGGCATGCCCGCCCAACGCTTTATGAGATTGGCGCTCGAGAAGGCGGTCAAAAGAGCGTGAGGGTCGCGCCCTTCACTACAACCATTATTGGAACGCCTTTCCGTGGAAAGGTCACGTCCGGGGGCTGAAAATCGGGCTGCTTGCCTTCCCTCGCCTGCGATTCTCGTCTAGAGAACGGCTTCAAGGCGCGTGCCGATCAGATTAATCGGCGGCCTGCCCCCTTTGTCCGGTCAAGGACGCGCTCCGGTCCTCTAAAAAGGCCAAAAAGCGCGCCCTTTTTTTATGTGCGCGGCTTCCTCAGTTAGGACCGCGTGTGAGGTTTCAGGCGAGCACCATGCCCAAACGCACAGATATTTCCTCGATCCTGATCATCGGCGCCGGTCCTATCGTGATCGGTCAGGCCTGCGAGTTC
>RFXE01000331.1 GCA_009921785.1 Alphaproteobacteria bacterium | reverse complement strand
ACTTCGTCAGGGTTCACGCCCTTGTGCGGCTCTTTGCCGAAGAAGCTTTTTACAACATCTTGCACCTTCGGCATGCGGGTCATGCCGCCAACAAGA
Source organism: Alphaproteobacteria bacterium (assembly GCA_009921785.1). Lineage (GTDB taxonomy): Bacteria > Pseudomonadota > Alphaproteobacteria > Rhizobiales > Beijerinckiaceae > CAIUPE01. The sequence continues at coordinate 1,945 of RFXE01000331.1, read as the reverse complement.
ATGACTTCATCAACTTCACCGGGCTTCATACCGGCATCGGCCAAAGCCTTTTTGCAAGGCTCAATCGTGCGCTGCACGAGATCGTCAACGAGCGATTCAAATTTTGAACGCGTAAGCTTCATCGTCAGATGCTTCGGACCCGATGCATCGGCGGTGATATAAGGCAGGTTGATTTCGGTTTGCGCGGCTGAAGACAATTCGATCTTCGCCTTTTCAGCCGATTCTTTCAGGCGCTGCAGAGCGAGCTTGTCTTTCTTGAGATCAATGCCTTGCTCTTTTTTGAATTCATCCGCCAAATATTCGACGAGACGCATGTCGAAATCTTCACCGCCGAGGAATGTGTCACCATTCGTCGACTTCACTTCAAACACGCCATCGCCAATTTCAAGAATTGATACGTCGAATGTGCCGCCGCCAAGATCGTAAACGGCAATCGTGCCGGCCTTCTTTTTGTCGAGACCATAGGCAAGAGCGGCAGCGGTCGGCTCGTTGATGATGCGGAGCACTTCAAGACCGGCAATCTTGCCGGCGTCCTTCGTGGCCTGACGCTGCGCGTCATTGAAATAAGCAGGAACGGTGATCACGGCCTGCGTAACACCAGTGCCGAGATAGGCTTCGGCGGTTTCTTTCATCTTTTGCAGAATGAAGGCTGAAATCTGCGAGGGGGAATAAGTCGTGCCACGCGCTTTTACCCACGCGTCGCCGTTTCCGCCTTTTACGATATCATAGGGAACGAGGCCTTTATCCTTCTGCGTCATCGGATCGGCGAAGGTACGGCCAATCAAACGCTTGATCGCAAAAAATGTAGCTTCTGGATTGGTGACCGCCTGACGCTTGGCAGGCTGGCCGACGAGGCGCTCATCCGAGTCGGTGAAAGCGACGACTGACGGCGTTGTACGCGCGCCTTCCGCATTTTCGATGACCTTGGGCGCGCTGCCATCCATGACGGCGATGCAGGAATTGGTTGTGCCGAGGTCGATGCCGATAACTTTTGCCATATTAGAGTCCCTTTCCTTGAGCGAGATCATCGGGTCCCGAAGCGATCCCGACAGCGGCGTTCCGTCCGATTTTTGAAAACGGGCGGGAAGGCCGATCTCCCGAATAAAGGGGCCGCCAAGGCCCCGTTTCGGGGGCTATATAGGGGGGTGGAGGGGGGGCTTCAAGAATAGGAGCCCTCGAAAGGCAAAGAAATTACGTCGGCGGGCCGTTATTTATTTTACGCGCCAACAAGTTGGCAGGCTTCCCAGCCCAAAATGGCCTGTTTGCGGCTTAGCCCCCAATGATAGCCCGTCAGAGTCCCGCTTTTGCCAATCACGCGGTGACAGGGCACAACGAAAGAAATCGGATTGCGGCCCACAGCCGCGCCCACGGCTCTCGCCGCTTTGGGTTGGCCAATCGTCTGAGCCAAATCGCCATAGGTTGTCAGTCGGCCGAAGGGGATCGACAAGAGCGCCCGCCAGACGCGGATCTCGAAATCGCTGCCGATCATGACGATTTTCAACGGCTGACCTTTGCGCCAGAGATCCGGTGTGAAAGCGCGTTCCACCGCCGGTCCGGTGAGGCCAGCATTTTCTACGAAAGTCGCTTTCGGCCAGCGCCGTGTCATATCGGCGAGTGCGGCCGCGCGGTCACCCTCATCAACGAAGCCTATGCCGGCGAGCCCATGTTCGGTCACGACAGCCAAGGCTTCTCCAAAGGGGGACGGGTGAAATCCATAAGAGAGCGTCAAGCCTGCGCCCCCGGTCTTCCATTCGCCGGGCGACATCGCCTCATGGGTTACGAACAGATCATGCAGCCGCCCGGGTCCGGACAGGCCCAATTCTAAAGACGCATCGAGAAGCGGGGCATCGCTTTTCAAAAGCCGTCTCGCATGGTCGAGCGTCACGGCCTGTAAAAAAGCTTTTGGCGACAATCCGGACCAGCGGCGAAACACGGCGTGAAGATG
>RFXE01000034.1 GCA_009921785.1 Alphaproteobacteria bacterium | reverse complement strand
ACCGAGACGCGCGCTGCCCCTGATGCAATAAGCCATTCGCTAACATCAAAGACTTTCTTTTTCGGGCAGTGGAAAGCAATCTCGTCGTCCTGCGAGGCTACCACCACAACGCCAAAGCGCGTCATGGCTTCCGCCGCAAGAGTCGCGGGCACATTACGAAACGCTGCACGCACCGCTCGATTCTTGCGCGCTTCTTCTTCTGCCGCAATACGCGCGAGCATTGAACGCGCTAGACGACGTTGCGTCGCGGTCCATGAGGCAGAAAGCGAGGCCACAAGATTAGCTTCGCTTTTCAGTATAACACCATCATCAAGCACCTTAAGCGCATTAGCTTGCAGTGTAGCACCCGTTGTCGTGATATCGACGATCAATTCCGCCGTGCCTGCTGCGGGCGCACCTTCGGTCGCCCCTAAGCTTTCAACAATGCGATAATCGGTAACGCCATGCTCCGCAAAATAGCGGCGCGTGAGATTGATATATTTTGTCGCCACACGCATTTTACGACCGTGACGTTGCCGGAATGCGGACGCTACATCTTCGAGATCCGCCATGGTGCGCACATCAATCCAGGCTTGCGGTACGGCGACAACGACATTGGCATGGCCAAAGCCGAGTGGTGCAACAAGTTCAAGACGTTGATCTGCATCGGCAATGGATTCACGGATCAGGTCTTCACCTGTGATCCCGAAATGTACACCACCGGAGGCGAGCTCTCGTGCAATTTCAGACGCCGATAAAAAGAGAACTTCGACATCTTTCATGCCTTCAATCGCGCCGCGATAGTCACGTGCCCCACGCGACTGAACAAGTGATAGCCCTGCTCGGGCGAAAAACGCAAAGGCATTTTCCTGCAAGCGGCCTTTTGACGGTAACGCGATCAAAAGCGGTTCATCGTGACGCGACGCATTCATGCCGCGCCTCCCTGCAACCGATCAATAAACACAGCGCAACCCACGGCGGGAATAGACGTGGGTGCTCCAAGCAAATTCAAAAGCCGGTCATAACGACCGCCACCAACTAACACGCGCTGATCACTCTTCCGCCGAATTTCAAACACGGCACCGGTATAATAATCAAGATTGCGGCCAAACCGTGCCGAAAAAAAGATATCGGAAAGGGCAACGCCGCGCGCTGCATAAAAACCCGCGCGAGTCTCAAACGCATCAAGCGTTTTATCGAGATCAAGTTGAGCGTCGTCACTTAAAGCACGTAACGCTTCTGCTGCTGAATCCGGATCGCCTTCAATGGTGATGAATTTAGCAAGCACCGCGCGTGCGTCGTCAGACAGCGTGCCTTCATCTTCGCGCGCGGCTTGGGCGAGAAAACGCTCCGCAATTTCGCCTGCACTGCGCCCGCCAACGGAAGAGATGCCCGCTATCTTCAAAAGATCTTCCACAAAACCCCGTGCAGCGCGGGGATCTTGTCCCTGCATCGCTTTGAGTAGCCCCGCATGTTCGCTGGGTTCAATGTCTTCATTGACCATCGCGGCAAGCGTTGTGGCATCAAGTGTACCCTTCGCAAAAGCGCGGCGCACACGACGTTGCCACACGGCAGGCAAACCCAACGCATCGAGCAAAGCGGTGAAGAGCCCCATATCACCTAAGCGGATGTCGTAACGCGTTTCACCCACCGCCTTAAGTGCCTCGACAGCACGCGCCAAAATTTCAGCGTCGGCGGCTTCTGAATCTTGCCGCCCAAAGGATTCGATCCCTGCTTGAATAAACTCAGTCGGCTCACCCGGCCGCGCACGGAATACCGGCCCGTAATAGCTGAAACCCGCTTCACTGCGCGAACCAGCAGCGAGATAAGAGCGCGCAACCGGAATCGTGAATTCCGGACGAAGAGCCCATTCACGGCCCTCATTGTCATTGGTCAGAAGCAGACGATGGCGAATTTCTTCACCCGATAAATCGAGAAAAATATCCGCCGGCTGCAAAATATCCGGCTCGATCCGGGAATAGCCGGCCGCTTCGAATAGACTTGTAACGGGCTCGGCTTTGGACGGGGTGGACACGGCGCCTAATCCTTCTGGTGCGGGCGCGCTTTTAGCAAACCTACCGCCGCAACGCGACAAAAAATCGCGAGGCCAAAAGGATTAATCGACCATCTATGGGCTAAATCTGGACGAAAATCCGCTTTTCAGCGAAGCTTTTACCCTGTTTCAGAACAGAAATGACGGCGGCATAAGTGCCGGTTGGCCATCCACCTTCGGGCTTCTTCTTTCCCACAAATTGGAGAATCTGGGCCTTAGGACGATCAAGCGGATCAAAGACTTTCTGCACAAGCATCACACCGTCCGGACCAATCAATGTGATCGCCACAGAATCTCCTGCCGAAAGGCCCACCACACGCGCGTAAACGACAAGCGCTTCGGAAGAGCGCTTCGGCGCGCGGTTCTCTATTCGTCCCCCCTCAATCTCGTCAGACGTTACGGGTCCGTCAACGAACCCAGCATTCAGAATGAAGCGATCAATGTAGGGCGTGATTTTACCCGGCGCATCGAAAAGACTTCCCGCCGTGAGAACACCGCATTGACCATCGGGACTATCCGGCGCGAAGGGATCAATGACTTTACCATCATGGCGTACAGTCAAATGAAGATGCGGAAATGATGTTCGGCCCGAATAGCCGATAAGGCCAAGCCGCTGGCCCGCTTTCAAGCGATCACCGGGACGAACAAGCAGTGAGCCTTGCGCCATATGGCAATATTGCGACTGCCATCCATTACCATGATCAATGACAAGGCCATTGCCACAAGCTTTCGGGTCATTTTCTGCGCTTCCCTCAAGCATAGGCGTGTCAGGCACATCCATGCGACTACGCAACACAATACCTTCTGCAATTGATAAAACACCCACACCGTTGCGTTGGGCAAGAAGCGAGGGAATGCGGATATCGGTGCCATCATGACCATCATAAGTCATCGCGCCACAGGTGAAATCACGCCATTCGGGGCCTGTATCATGATCAACATAATTCTGAATGATACAGGTTTCACCTAAAATACAAGCAACGGGAAATGAAAAGCGCGGTGCGTCAGATGCAAAACCAGTGCCCCCCGAAACAATGAGAGCACCAACAAAAATAGCGATGTATTTGAACATGGCCCGACCCTGACCGATCTGGCAGCAAAGGTCGAGCAAAAAATGACGTAAGGTCAATAAAAGTTAACTATGACGCGCGAGAACTTTGCGAACGGCTGTAATCATCTCACTTTCAGGCACTGCAAATTGCGCTTCAGCCTGTTGCTTCAAATAGGCGTCGCGATCCGGCGCTGAGGAGAGCGTGGCACCAAGCACGAGATCCTTGATCAGCACTTCGCCTTTTTCACGCTCATCTGAACCTTGAATAACAACACAGACGGAGCCGCGCTTATCGGCATATTTCATTTGCGCCTTCATGCCCGAACCGCCGAGATAAAGTTCGGCACGAATATTATTCTGCCGCAATGTCGATACGAGGCGCTGATAAGAGGCTGTCTGTTCCTTGTCCATGACGAGCACGACAACGGGTCCTTGCTGATCACTTTCGGTGCCTTGTTTACCGAGGATCGAAAGAGCGGCCAACAAACGCGAAACACCGACAGAGAAACCAGTTGCGGGAACAGGCTCCCCACGGAAGCGTGCAACGAGACCATCATAACGTCCGCCACCGGCAACAGCGCCGAAGCGTACGAGTTTGCCGTCTTCATCTTTAACTTCGAAAGTGAGTTCAGCTTCGAATACGGGGCCGGTGTAATATTCGAGACCACGAACGACGGAAGGGTCGATGATCACACGGCCGTCATTGTATCCGCCCGCTGATACAAGCGACGCGATCTCTTCAAGTTCGTTGACACCTTCAACACCACGGGCGGAACCTACAACGACCGCGTGAAGATTTTTGAATGTCGCTGCTAGCGTATCTGCACGTGCCGCCGTGAAAGCGAGAATGGTTTCAATCGATTTTGCTTCTAATCCCGCACCCTTCGTAAAATCACCCGACGGATCCATTCGACCTTTACCAAGCAAATCGCGCACACCGTCAGGTCCCACTTTATCGAGCTTGTCGATGGCGCGCAGCACGATCAAACGGCGCGCGGCATTCTCATCACCCGCGAGGCCAATGACTTCCATCACGCCGTCGAGCACTTTGCGATTATTGACCTTGATCACATAATCGCCGCGCGCAATACCAACAGCTTCCAAAGTATCCGCCATCAACATCGCAATCTCAGCATCCGCTGCGACGCTTGGCGCACCAACCGTATCCGCATCAAATTGCATGAATTGACGGAAGCGCCCCGGGCCTGGCTTTTCATTTCTGAACACGAAGCCATTGCGATAGGAACGATAAGGCTTCGGCAATTTATCAAAATGTTCGGCGACATAGCGCGCGAGCGGCGCGGTCAGATCATAGCGTAGCGAGAGCCATTGATCGTCATCATCTTGGAACGAGAACACGCCTTCGTTCGGGCGATCCTGATCAGGCAAGAATTTGCCCAGCGCATCCGTATATTCGATGAAAGGCGTCTCGACCGCCTCGAAACCATAAAGCTCAAAAGTGCCACGGATTTTTTCGAGCATGCCGCGCATCGCGGTAAGCTCCGCCGGTCCGCGATCGGCAAGGCCACGGGGCAGCCGCGCCTCGACCTTGCGGGCGGCTGTCTCTTTGGGCGCGTCGGTAGAAGCGGTCATGACCTTAAAAACCTTGGAAATTTCAAGAACCTTTGCGCCTCGTAGCGCGGGAGCCTTGGTCCGGCAAGTCTTACGGGCGAAACCCCACGTAGCACGCGCCAGACACCTTGTTCGGAAGTCCTGAATAGACTAGTCTATAGACCAGTCTATTGGAGATCGGGAGCCATGTCGAAACCCATCGAAATCGGGGCCTATGCGGCCAAAACCCACCTCCCCCGCCTGCTCCGTGAGGTGGCGGCCGGTCAAAGCTTCACCATTACCGTTCGCGGCAAGCCCGTGGCGGAGTTGACGCCGTCAATCGACGTGGTGGGCGAAAACAGAAACGTTAAATTTGTTAAAGCGATGCGGGATTTTATGAAACGGCCCGATCGCCCCTCGCTCACGGCAGAACAGATCAAAGATATGATTGAATTTGGACGGCGCTGATGGCCTTTGTGCTTGATGCATCGGTGACCATGCGTTGGCTAACAAAGGACGGCAGCCTTGCCGACCTTGCTTACGCAAATTTTATTCTCGATAAATTTCTTGATCCCGACTTGCAGGTCTATGTTCCCTCGCATTGGCCGCTTGAAGTGACAAATGTGATGCTTCGCGCGATCCGGCTTGGACATGTTGACGGCGCCACCTCTGAAACCTTTCTCGAAACAATTAATCTTGCACCTCTGATAATTGATCTTGAAACCGCAGGGTATGCTTTCATGAGCACATTAAACCTCGCCCGCCATTACCGCCTTACGCCCTATGACGCTGCTTATCTCGAACTCGCTTTGCGGCTCGATTGTCCACTTGCGACAGTAGACAAGGACTTACGCAGTGCGGCCGAAAAAGCCGGCCTAAAGGTGCTTTAACGTGTAATCGCCACGTTAACTCGACAGTAAAAATGGCTAAAATTTTAGACTACTGATAATCAGGACTTTTTCCATTTCCTGTCAATGACTCTGTTATGTTATTGCCTTCGTTCGACAAGTCATCCATATCGAACGAAAAGGATAGCTTGCGCGTTAAATAACTATCGGCCTATGTTGATGAGGAATACAACGCGCGCTCGCCTTAAAGTTGTGTTTATATCGCGTTGCTTTTGTTGCGTTCGGTTGATTGTATGGCGCGTGGCGCCTGCTTTGGGCGCATGCCACTTCAAGAGAGAACCCTTTACTCCTTAAGGAGCCCGGCAAAATTGCCATATCCGGCATGCCGGCCTGTAACGAATGCGCGAGATCCCCTGGCAAGACATTCCGCGCGAAAAGGTTTTGGGTGCTCTGCGCCGAGTTCTCCTCAGTGCCGAATTTAAAACTGCGCCTCAATTAGCTGCGTTTTTGACATTCTCTGTCACGCGTACGCTTGAGGGACGCGGCGCCTTGCTAAAAGCCTATACGGTGGCCACCGAGGTATTGGGCCGCCATGCCGATTTCGATCCGCAAGCTGACCCCATCGTTCGCGTCGAAGCCACGCGCCTTCGTCGCGCGCTTGATCGCTATTACATGTCGGAAGGGCGCGATGATCCGATCAGGATCACCATGCCGCGCGGCGGCTATTCCATTATTGTTCACGGCCGCGACGAAGACCCCGAAGAGCGTCCACCTTATGAACCCGAAACGTTCAAAAAAAGATTCATCACTCTAACCCAAACCTACTGGGCTCAAACACGTAATGCTGTGGCTGCCATCGCGCTTATGGGCTTTCTGGTTTCAACAACATTTTTGTTTCTCGATGCTAAACCCTCGGCAACTGATAACAATGCCGATCTTCGTCCCAGATACGGTGCGGTTATCGCAGGGCCGATAACAGGATTACCTACAGTCGAGGGTTTTGGTCTCGCTGATCTTCTGGTCGAAACGACGTCGCATTTCAGCGGCATCGTCGCCTTTTCAGGTATGGTTCCGCACCCACCCGACGATCTCTATGTCGTCGAAGGCTCGTCTTATAAAAGCGCTTCAAACTATGAGATTGACTTACGTTTACGTCACGCGATTTCAGGACGCGTGATTTGGACATCACATCTTCAGGTGAAGCCGGAACCAGACTCTTTGAGAATGGCCGCGCGACAATTGGCCCATCGCCTTGCGGGACGTAATGGTCCCATCCGTACAGATGCGTTGCCTGCTAAAATCGAAGCCGTTTCTGGACGCGATGCTATAAGGGCTTGCCTAGCCGTCACCGATGCCGCTATTCGCAGTAACGCCCCCAATCTTCGTAATGCGGCAAGACGCTGCCTTGATGAGGCTCTGATCACGCGCAGCGAGAGCACCGTCCTACTCTCATCGTCAGCCGTTCTTCGCTTCACTGCATCGTCCAATGACACAGAAAAAATCGAAGCTGAGGCGAAACTCGCCATCACACTTGATCCACAAAACGAGGAAGCTGCCAATCTGCTCGCTGCACTCGCCGCGCTTCGTCGTGATGACGCAGCAAAAACCTGGGGCGAGAAAGCAATTGCGGCCAACCCATTTGATCCAGCCATATTAAGGGCCGAAGCACAGCGACGTGAGGCCGCTGGCGACATTGCAAAAGCCAATCTCCTCGTGAGCCAAGCAACAATCCTTGAAGCCGCAACGGACACCAATTGATCCAGCGCAAATTAGTTTCGACCGATCAGGGCTATTGAGGGTGTGATCAACCCTTTCGCCCAAGCTTTAATATTATCTACGGAGTCCGCCCGTGAGGCTTTTAACCCTTATAGGTGCGCTGATGGCTCTGATCGGCGCATCAATCTTTTGGTGGATCTATCTTGATCCAATTTCAGTGACGCTCGTCCCTGTCACACGCGGAACCGCGGTTGAAGTTGTCTATGCAACAGGTGTTGTCGAGCCCGTGACATGGGCAAAAATTGCCCCTCTCGCCCGCAAGCGTTTAATCAACACCTGCAAATGTGAGGGGCACCAAGTAAAAGCAGGCGATGAAATCGCCCGCCAGGATTCATCACTCGAACAGGCGGCACTCGAAGAACTCCTTGCGCGTCGACAAATGCTTGAAAATGATCTGCGTCGTGCGTCAGAATTACTCGGTCGCAATGTAGCCGCCGCCACCGCCGTTGAACAAGCCTCCACATCATTAAAGGAAATTGATGCGCGTGTGGGGGCCGCGCGTGAAGCGCTTGATGATTTAATTCTCCGCGCGCCGATCGATGGAACCGTATTGCGCGAAGACTTCTCGGCGGGTGAAATTGTTGGCCCCGGCGATATTGTTTTCTGGGTCGGCCAACCGATTCCTCTACAAATTACCGCTGATGTAAATGAGGAAGATATCGCGCGCGTTAAAAAAGGACAAAAAGTTCTTTTGCGACATGAAGGATTTCTCACTGATCAATTGGCGGCAAAAGTCTCCGAGGTGACGCCGAAAGGCGATCCGACCACAAAGACATTTCGTGTGCGGCTTGCCTTACCCGATGATACGCCTTTGTTGATTGGCATGAGTGTCGAAGCCAACATTATCACCGCTGAAAGCCAAGAGGCTTGGCTTATTCCCGCTGAAGCGTTGAGTGACAGCAAGATCTATCTTGTTGCCAATGGGAAGTTGCAACAAAAAGCTGTAACAACAGGTATTCGTGGAACGCGCATGGTTGAAGTTAAGTCGGGTGTTATGGAAGGCACGCAGATAGTATCGCCCGTGCCACAAGGCGCCAAAGACGGTGTTCGTGTCAGAAGCACAGGCTTTGCCCCATGAATTTGATTTTTGATATCGCCTGGACGCATGTCACCGCGCGGTTACGACAAACACTTGTCGGAATCTTTGGTGTTGCAACAGGTATTGGCTTCTCTGTGATGATGGCGGGTCTTCTTGAGGGCTCGCAAAAAGATTTCATTCGCCAGCTTGTTGATTCCATGCCGCATGTCGCGGTAACTGATGAACAACGCCAAGCACCCGTACAACCCGCATCAGTTCATTTCGACACCGTCGAATTTAGAAGCCTTTCCACGGAGACTGAACGGCGCGGTATAAAAAATCCGTTGGCACTGATTGAAGCGCTTGAAAGCTGGATACCGGGTGCGGTTGCGCCCTCAGTGACAACAAAGGCTTTGATCCATTCCGGGGGACGTGATCTTGCCGTCACCGTCATCGGCATTGACCCAAAACGCGAAGCGCGTGTTTCGAAGCTCGCAAGCCAAATGATCCAGGGTGAGCTCGCTTCGCTATTCAAAGCATCGAATGCCATTATCCTCGGCGACGGGCTCGCGCAAAAACTCGGTGTAACGGTCGGCGCGACTTTATCTTTGGCAACGACAACGGGCGTGCCGGTTCTTGCCCGTGTCGTCGGCCTTTCTCATGCGGGAAATCGGATGACGGATGACAATCAAGCTGTCGTTCTCTTGAAGACGGCTCAGATTCTCGATGGACGCACGGCACTCATCAATGAAATCCGTATTCGCGTTGATGACGTAATGGCGGCTGAAATCATCGCCAATCGTGTCGAGCGTCAGATCGGTTACAAATCAACATCGTGGCAGGAATCGCATCAGGATATTCTTTCAGCTTTCCAAATCCGCAATGCGATCATGGTTATGGTTGTTGGTGCGATTTTACTCGTGGCGTCATTTGGAACCTACAATATTATTTCAACCATCACGCATGAGAAAACCCGCGATATCGCGATTATGAAATCCGTGGGTCTGCGGGCGGCAACGGTGCGCTCAATTTTTGTACTTGAAGCGGCCCTTATCGGCATAGCGGGCACACTCATCGGATGGATGCTCGGCTATATATTGTGCGTTTTCGTGGGTATGATTGAATTCCGCAGCGGCTTTACCGATATGACTCATCTCCCCATTCTTTATGCGCCGAAGCATTATGCGATTGCCGGAGCGGTCGGCATGCTCTCCTCTCTAATTGCCGGATATTTTCCCGCGCGCAAAGCGGCTCGTGTTCAGCCAGTCGATATTATCCGGGGCGCCTCATGACGACGCCTCTCATTGAAGCGCGCAAGGCGGGCCGTATTCTTCACGGTGAAGTAACAACTACGCTTGTCACTGATATATCGTTACGTGTGATGCCCGGTGAATTTGTTGCCATCACCGGACCCTCGGGATCCGGCAAATCATCGCTGCTTTATTTGATGGGTCTTCTTGATATTCCCACGGAGGGCGAAGTCCTTGTCGGCGGCGAAGCGACGCGGTCGCTTGATGAAAATCATCGGGCCGACCTTCGTCTCTCGATGCTCGGTTTCGTGTTTCAGTTTCATTTTCTGCTGCCCGAATTCTCGGCGCTCGAGAATGTACTCTTGCCGATGCGCGCGCTCAGCCGACTGAAAGAAACGCCGATGCGAAATCGCGCGCGCGATCTTCTTGCGACGCTCGGTCTTGCCGATCATCTTTGGAAAAGACCCGATCAGCTCTCGGGCGGACAAAGACAACGTGTAGCGATTGCGCGCGCTTTGGCCAATGAACCCTCGGTTATTCTCGCAGATGAGCCCACCGGCAATCTCGACACGGTGGCAAGCGCGCAAGTCGTATCAATTTTACGCCATATCGTTGACGAAGAAAAAAAGGCAGTCGTTATTGTAACGCATGATCCCGGATTAGCGGCCAAAGCGGATCGGCAGATCCAAATTGTCGATGGCCGTATCGCGAGCGACGGCTTTACGAACTCTCACCGCGCCACAGTGGCGTCATAACCCGCCTTTGTAACCGCGGCGGCCAATGCTGCGCCGTCTGCCTGAGTAGACGCCTCAACGCGCCCCGAGGCCAAATCGACTGAAACCGCTGCCGCTGAATCCGCTTTGCGAATAACGCGTTTAACCGCCTCCGCGCAGCCGCCGCAGGTCATGCCCTTCACATTCAGTATGATCGATTTCACTTCGGTCACGAGAGATAACTCCAGCCATAACTTGACGTTACGTTACAATTCGAGGCATTTTCGAAATAATTTATGTCTTATGCGCCCGAATCGGATAGGATTCCAGTCTCTTTCTTGGGGCTTTTCATTCCGGGATCGGTCGGCGTTGCGGAAATTCTACCAGCCTTGAGACAGGAAATGGCCTCAGCACTCGCAAAATGGATGAACCACCGGGCGGAAATGCTGATTGTTGGCGCATTTTCTGTCGCCTTTGTGCTGGGCTTTGGCCTTTTTGCAGCAACCGGATCTCTCGAGCTTGCCGCCGCAGCCATTGGTATTGGCGCGATCGGCGTGCCCGCAGTCCTGCGACAAATCATCCCGCCACCTCAGACAACCAATGACGAAGCCACGCTCGAATCACGCATCAAATTTCTCGAGGCCGCTCATCAAACCGCCGAAGTCCGTTTGGTTGCGCTCGAGAGTAAAGCGCCCGCCGCGACGGAAGCTGATCTTGATCGGTTAAGTTTAAAAATTGGACTGTTCGAGACAAAGCTTACGGCAATTGACTTAAAGTCGCGCGAGCGTGCGAGCATTGAACCATCAGCGCCTGATCTAAAGCCACGCAAAGCACTTGATGAATTACGATTGCGGAAATCGTTAAGTACCGGACAGGTCAAAATCGATCCCGTTAATATCGAGACGCGCATGACGGGGCGGCTCGCTTATCGCCATGTCATCATGAAATGCGTTGATCAGGGTTCAACTGATTTGTTGGAAGCCGATTTACGCGCTGCTGTGGTCAGCGATGATGTATTGAAACTCTTTGATCGCGTTCGTCTAGCGCTCACTTATAACTTGGCCCTGCAAGCCGCACCAAAAATAGATGCACCGATTCATCTCTGCCCGATCGGCAAAGAGATTTTATCTGATCCGCAGGGTGTTGCCGATATCAGAGGCTTGGTGGAACGTAGCCCCGCGATTAAGCAGAAGATGGGCCTCATCCTTAGTCATGAACCGCTCAAATATGCGGCCTTGCGCCTGCCCGTGTTAATGAAATCATTACAACAGGCGGGATTTTTGGTCGGCCTCACACTTGATCAAGAGTTGATTGCCGCGCCGAGTGATATCGTGCGCCTTAATCCGAATTTTGTAATGATCCCAGGGTCCGTGATGGTCGAAGCGCTGCGTAAGCCTTCGCAATTGGCTATACATCCTGCTGATCTCATTGCCCTCTTTGAACGCGGCGGTATCGACATGATCGCCGTGGATTTGAAAACGGAAGAGCACTTTAAAACGGTCGAAAGCTTAGGGCTTCATTTTGTTGAATCCTCAGTTTCGCAGCGGGTTGGTAAAGCAAAAACTCAGCCCCAACCCAAAAAGAACCAGGGGCTCTCCAACCTCAAATCGATTTTTGAGGATCACCACTCGGATGATATTATGCAGGCGATCGAGCTGCGCCCCGCAA
>RFXE01000330.1 GCA_009921785.1 Alphaproteobacteria bacterium | reverse complement strand
GCGGTCATCGCGTCATCAACGTCTTATCTTCTTCCTACAAGCTTGCAGAAACTCTGCAAGGACCCCTCGCGTATTGTTGTCGGGCATCCGTTCAACCCTGTCTATCTTTTGCCATTGGTTGAAATTGTTGCGGGTGAGAAAACATCTTCTGAAACGGTTGAAGCCGCGAAGAGCTTCTATCGCCGTATCGGCATGCGGCCCTTGCATGTGAGAAAAGAAATCGAGGGCTTTATTGCCGACCGTTTGATGGAAGCGCTATGGCGTGAAGCCCTCTGGCTGATTAAAGAAGATGTCGCGACCACGGAAGAAATTGATGCCGCCGTTGTTTATGGCTGCGGTTTGCGTTGGTCGTTGATGGGCACATTCCTCACCTTCCAACTCGCAGGCGGTGATGCCGGTATGCGTCACTTTATGCATCAATTCGGTCCCGCATTAAAAATGCCTTATTCCTACACGCCCGCGCCGGAACTCACCGATCAAATCATTGATCGCATTGTCGAGGGCTGCGAACATCAGGCCGCCGGACGCTCTGTCAAAGAACTCGAGCGTCGTCGCGATGCGTTTTTGAATGATCTATTGAAGCTTGTGAAAAATTATTGGCCGGAAGCCGAAGGCCGTCCGGATCATATCTAATAGGGTCAATGAGCAGAGCATGACCGAACCGCTGCATCTTTACGACGCTGTCGTTTTGAAAGACTGGGTCGATTACAACGGCCATATGAATGATGCCGCCTATGCGATCCCGTTTTCGCGCGCAATTGATAAATTGATGGATCAAATTGGTCTTTCTGATTCGGAGCGAGCAACTTCCCATCACACTTTGTTCACATTGGCGATGCAGATGCGCTTTGTTTACGAAGTGAAAGAAGGCGAACCTCTCACGGTGACAGGGCAAATTCTCGAAATAGACGCGAAGCGCTTGAGGCTCTATCAATGGCTGCGCCATAGTCGCGATGGAACCTTGCTTGCAACTTGTGAACAATTGCTCGCTTCAATCGATCAATCCGGCCCAAAGATTTCAGCCTTTTTGCCGAAAACCGCCGAGGCGCTCGAGCAGCTTGTCGCGGCGCATGCAGAATTGCCCGTGCCTGCTGATGCGGGACAGGGCATCGCGCTGAAGCGGAAATAAAACGCGCGTCGATTAAAGACAATCGCGCGCGATTTTATCGTCCCATTCCCGTACGAGACGTGATGTACCGTTTTCGAAAATTTCGGTGCGCGCTTTGACGTGGAATTCGTCCATCGTTGCGGTCAATTCCATTTTCGTTTCCGAGCGGGTCATCCATCCCGGCCGACCCATTTCATAGGCTTGCGTGATGACATAACGCGCGCAGAGGGGATCATCGGCGGAGATGGTCAGTTCGCGCGTGAGATCATGGCTGAGCGATGTGCCTGTTTCCTCAAATCGCCGCACACCTTCACCAAACACACCGCCCTCACCCACCGTGCGATAGGTAGCCGAGCGATTGAGGAGATCGATCTCGACTGTGCGCTCGGCATGACCGTTGCGAACAATGGACACCGTGGCGTCGGGTGCGCTTTCCGGCGGAAGAAATTTCACTTTCGCGTCATCATGTGAAGCAGGACGAACTGGCAACATCAATGATGATGACCCCGTTGAAAGCGTCAAGGTGGCTGCTTCGGGTGACGGCCAAATCAATGGCCAATAGGCGGTTGATAGCGCTAACCGAATTCGTGTGCCTTTGCGGAAATGGTGACCACACGCATTCAAGGTCACTTTGGCTTTGTAGGTTTTTCCCGGCTGCAATTTTGTCGGATGCTCATGCGAGTCGCGATGCGTGAGATTCAACACGCCATAAGACACGCGATGCGACGCGCCCTCCGTGGTAACATTGCAAAGCCGCGCAGCGATTTGGGCAACCGGTTTATCTGATGAAAATTCGAATGAAAATTCCGGTGCACCGAGAATGACCATATCCTCTTCAAGCGGTGCGGTATCGAAGCAAAGGCTCATGCCATCATCAATGCGTTGGTCGGCCGGTTGTTCACCGGCAACACCAGTACCCATCCATTCCCCGCATCCCAAAC
>RFXE01000329.1 GCA_009921785.1 Alphaproteobacteria bacterium | reverse complement strand
CCAACCAGCGGGTTGCCGTCCGGCGAGAAGGTGAAGGGGCCGTTGATGATTTTCTTGATACCCGCTTTCGCCATCGCCGGGAAATGCTCGTAGCCGATTTCAAGCGACGGCGCGATGCGGTCGAGATCCGGCTGCAACAATTCCGCGCCGAAGTCCCATGATGTGGTCTTCGGCGACCATGGCACGCCCGCGCGCTCGTAAGTACCGAGCACCATGCCTGTACGCTCTTGGCGCATATAGATTTCCGCTTTGAAATCGATAGCATGCGGCAATTCATGACCGCGCTCTTTGTTGTAAGCGACGACTTCCGGCATCTCGTCGGTGACGAGATACATGTGTTCCATCGCGAGCACCGGCAACTCAATGCCGACCATGCGGCCGACTTCACGGGCCCATAGACCGCCGCAGTTCACAACATGCTCAGCGATGATTGTGCCTTGATTGGTCACAACATCCCAACCGCCATCGTGACGCTGGTTGAGTTCTTCAACCTTGGTTTTGAGATAAATTTCTGCGCCTTGAATACGCGCTGATTTCGCATAGGCATGTGTGGTGCCATAAGGATCGAGATTGCCGTCGGCCTTGTCGAGCATCGCGCCGATGAATTTTGTTTCATCGAGCAACGGCAACAAATCTTTTGCTTCCTTCACCGAGATCAATTCGGTTTCAAGCCCGAGATAACGCGCGCGTGCATGCGCCATTTTGAGCCAGTCCATACGCTCGGGCGTGTCGGCGAGCATCAAGCCGCCGGAACGGTGCAAACCGCAGCTTTCGCCGGAAATTTTCTCAAGCTCGTCATAGAGCGCAATCGTATAGCCTTGCAGCTTGGCGACGTTCGGATCGCCGTTCAGCGTATGAAAGCCACCTGCCGCATGCCATGTCGAGCCATGGGTCAGTTGCTCGCGCTCGACAAGCACGACATCTTTCCATCCCGCTTTGGTGAGATGGTAAAGAACCGAAGCGCCAACAACGCCGCCACCAATGACGACAACACGGGCATGGGATTTCATTTGCATAACTTTCTTATTGAGAAACAAAAGCTTGGCGCCACGCTAGAAAACACAGACGCGCAACGCAAGTCATGGGGTTCAGATCAAAAGGTCATGCGATGCCAAGAAAAACCGATAATGCGCGGCTGACAGCGAGCAATTCCCCATCATTAAGGCTCCCCATCACCTCGCCAAGCTTATCCGCTGACACCGTTTGCGCCTTATCGATCATGACCTGAGACGGGACACGGAGGCCATTTTCCACCCGCGGATCAATCGCGATCCTGAACAAGGGGGTCGGCCTTAATTCGCTCGTTAAAGGTAAGATCGTGAAGGACGGATGCTCGGAAAAGAGATCGCTTTGAATGATGAGCGCGGGCCTTGGCTTTCCATAATCGCCTTTGAGGGCGATGGTAACGAGATCGCCTCGCTTCACGTCCAACCCTCCTGATCAGCAACCTTTTCAAGCCACTCGAGCGTCTCCCGCTCATGCGGGTCCGCCTTCAAAAGAAGCGATTGGCGGCGGCACTCTTCAGCAAATCCGGGCTTTTTTGTATCAGGCACCCAAATCTGCACCGGCCGTAGCCCGGCCTTACGCAAACCGGCGCGGTGTTGCCTGACCCGTTCGACCGTTGATGCCATGATCCCGCCTCCGCTTTGTTACATGTAACAGTTGGAGGAGAAAAAATCAAGAATTGTTCATCAGCCCCGATATCGCCGCTCGAGAAGCTCGAACACCAGCCGTGCGGCCTGAACCTCGCCGCCTTCCGGACGACCCGATTTGGGCGAAGGGACCCAGCAAAATACGTCAAAATGCGCCCAGGCCTTCGCCTTCTCAACAAAACGCTGCAAAAACAACGCGGCCGTGACCGATCCGGCAAAGGCGCCTGAGGAAATGTGGTTGATATCCGCCACCTTTGAGTCGAGGAGCTTCGCATAGGGCTTCCAGAGCGGCATCCGCCAGACAGGATCATTCACTGCCGCTCCGGCCGCATTGATATCCGCGGCAAGCGTCTCGTCGTCTGTATAAACGGGCGGCAAATCAGGCCCCAGCGCCACGCGCGCCGCGCCCGTTAGGGTC
>RFXE01000328.1 GCA_009921785.1 Alphaproteobacteria bacterium | reverse complement strand
ATGCGACCAACCGCCGCAGCGACGTCACCCTTGGTGTCAACGACATTCACCTGCCAGCCAAATTCCTTCGCCTTTGCTTGGAACGCTTCTACATAGAATTGTGTGCCGGGTTGGGCGAGATAGGGCGTGACAATGGCGATTTTTTCGCCTGCGGCTTGCGCGCTGGCAACGCCCATAAAGGTGGCGGCTATCAATCCCCATGCGAAATGTGATTTTCTTGACATGTTTCCTCCATTTTCTTGAACATTTGCGTCAATGACGTGAAGAAAGCATAATCACGAGAGAGTGACAAGGATAGCGCGATGTTGATAGGGATTGATGTGGGGACGACTGCGGTGAAGGCGGCGTTGTTCGATGAACGTGGTCATGCGGTTCGTCGATTCGGTGAAACCTACACAACATCCCGCCCTGCGCCTGGTCATGTTGAACAAGATCCCAAACAATGGATGGATCTTGTTCTTAAAGCGCTCATAGAGCTTAGTCGCGACGTGTCAGTCAAAGCCATTGGCCTTTGTTCACAAGTGAATACGCATGTGTTTGTTGATGAGAGGGGGCATGCACTTCGCCCGGCTATGACATGGCAAGACACACGCTGCGCGGCTGATGCCGCTACGCTTGATTCAAAAATAAACAGTGACGACAAAATCCATTGGTGGGGCGCGCCTCTGCCGATTGACGCAAGTCATATGGTGGCACGCATGGCCTTTGTTGCACGCACTGATCCCGAAACATGGGCGCGCACGCGTTATGTATTGGCGCCAAAAGATTTTTGTATTGCGGCGCTCACAGATGAGGTTGTCGCCGACCCGATGACCAATTTCGGTATTCTTGATCAATCGCTTGATTTGATCGAGTCAATTATTGCGCTTGTGCCGGGAGCCAAAGAGCGACTGCCGCGCATTACGCCGTTCACCACAATTGCAGGGCGCATAAGAAGCGGCTTGCCTTGTGCAGGTGTTCCCGTTGTCACGAGTGCAATGGATGCGTGGTCGGGCCTTTTCGGTGCGGGTGTATCTCAAGAGGGACAGGGGCTTTATCTGAGTGGAACAAGTGAAATTCTTGGGATCATATCGCATGAACGCCATCCAACACCGGGCGTGATTGCCTTTGCGACTTGTGAGGGCTTAACGCTCCATGCGGGCCCGACCCAATCGGGCGGCGCGTCGGCACATTGGGTTGCCAAACTGCTCGGGCATGATGTGTCTGACATTTTTGCGCTTGCTGAACGCGCAGACATTTCGCATGTGCCACTCTTCTTGCCGCATCTTGAAGGCGAGCGCGCGCCTTTATGGGATGCGGACGCGAAAGGCTCTTTTACGGGTTTGACATCAGCGACAGGGCCAGCAGAGCTTGCGCGGGCGGTTCTTGAAGGTGTGGCCTATTCTGCGCGGCTTGTATTTGATCGCCTACGAGAGTCCGGCGGACGTTCAGCCGATCTCATTCATCATTCAGGGGGCGGTTCACGATCCGATCTCTGGTGCCAAATCCGCAGTGATGTTCTGGGTAAAGCAATCAAACGCACGGCGATGAGTGATGCGGGCGTGTTGGGTGCTGCGTTAATGGCTGGTGTTGGCGTGGGACTATTTAATTCGCTCAGTGAGGCAACGAAAGACTTTGTGATCTTTGATAAGGTTTTTGAACCAAACGCGGCGATGAGTGCACGCCATCAGGCGCGCTATGACGCCTATCAATTGGCTTATGAACAATTGAAGCCGCTTAATAGGCAGTTCACTCATTCATAGCATTAAAGGATTCGCTGAAAAACAATTAGCCGCGATACGTGCGCTCGGCTCGATATAAATTACGAAAGCGCGCGAGCCTCGGTAAAAGCGCATCATGTCGTGCTTGATCGGGCATGAAGCGTGTTTTTATTTTTGGTTTAAAACAAATTTCGTTCTCCCTACCGGCTTGAGCAGCGAGCATCGCAAGCCGCGCTAATCCCCGCCTCTGCCCGCAGTCTGCCTTGCAATCCGGCGCTCCCTGATTAGAGCGCTCGATTGGGGTCAGACTCGAGGGGAAGGCAGCGCAATGAAACTGATGGCCGGCAACTCCAACTTGCCGCTGGCGCGG
>RFXE01000327.1 GCA_009921785.1 Alphaproteobacteria bacterium | reverse complement strand
TGCCTTCGTTACACCCCTGTCTCAAGACGGGGGTCGGCGTGCCGGCCCTTTCTGTTTGTCACCGGCCTTTCATCGGCCCCTGTAATTGGAATTGTCCCATGACCTCTTTTTCGGCCAAACCTGCCGAGGTCCAGAAGAAATGGGTGCTCATTGATGCGAAAGGCCTCGTTGTTGGCCGTCTTGCGTCGATCATAGCGCTCCGTCTTCGCGGAAAGCATCTTCCGACCTTCACGCCGCATGTTGATTGCGGCGACAATGTCATCGTTATCAATGCGGATAAGGTGGTTCTCACCGGCCGCAAGCGTGACCAGAAGGTCTATTATCATCACACCGGTTATCCGGGCGGCATCAAAGAACGGACGGCAAAGTTCATTCTCGATGGTCGCTTTCCGGAGCGTGTTGTCGAGAAGGCGGTTGAACGTATGTTGCCGCGCGGCCCGCTGGGCCGTCAGCAACTCGGCAATCTCCGCGTATATGGCGGCGCTGAACATCCGCATGCTGCACAGACGCCCGTCGCACTCGATGTCGGCGCGATGAACCGCAAAAATGTGAGGAGCGTCTAATCATGGCCGCATCGCTTCAATCTCTCTCCGATCTTAAGGGATCGCCCGCCGCGCAAGCCGAAGCTCCGCGCCATGTGCAGAAGCTCGACAAGCAAGGCCGTGCTTATGCCACAGGCAAGCGTAAGGACGCGGTTGCTCGCGTTTGGATCAAGCCTGGCAAGGGCACAATCACCGTCAATGGTCGTGCGCTCGAAGTGTACTTCGCGCGTCCAGTTTTGCGCATGATTTTGCAGCAACCTTTCGGCATCGCATCACGCGTTGGCCAATATGACGTCACCGTCGATGTTGCTGGTGGTGGTCTCTCGGGTCAGGCCGGTGCGGTTCGTCACGGCCTCTCGAAGGCGCTCACTTATTATGAGCCTGAGCTGCGTGGCGTCTTGAAAAAGGCCGGCTTCCTCACCCGCGATAGCCGCGTGGTCGAGCGTAAGAAATATGGCCGCAAGAAAGCCCGTCGTAGCTTCCAGTTCTCGAAGCGTTAATCGAAGCCGTTCTCTGGTTTCCAAAATTCAAAAGCCCGCGGGATCCGCGGGCTTTTTCTTTGTGATCACATTTGATGATTGCGAACGCGTTTATTTTGGTGCGCGCGCTTCGCCTTCGATCGATGCCAGGCTCTTGAGATAAAGTGCCATTGCTTGACGGTCTTGATCGCGCAGCGCTGCGGTGTTGTGAACAACCTCCGCCATTGAACCGCCGACCGAGTCATAGTCAGGCGTGAAGCCATCCTTCAACAATGTCACGATGTCGTCTTCGCTCCACGCGGCCAATCCGGTTTTATCTTGTGTGAGATTGGGCGCACGGCCTTTGCCTTCAGGATTTGGGCCGCCCGAGAAGCGCTTGACTGAAATGATGGCACCAAGCGCATTACGCGGTGAATGACATTCTGCGCAATGGCCGGCTGTTTCAACGAGATAACGTCCGCGATTCCATTCGAGCGACTGCGTCGCATCAGCCGTCATCACGGTGCCGGTGAGATAAAGCAATTTCCAAAGCCCCACGCCTTGCCGAATGGAATAAGGAAAAGCCAAATCATGCGGCGCTGCTTTGCCTTCTGCTGCGGGGAGTGTTTTCAAATACGCAAAGAGATCGGCCACATCATCAGGCGAGAGGCCGCGATAAGATGTATAAGGAAAGGCAGGATAATAATGTTTGCCTTCGGGTGACACACCTTCGCGCATCGCGCGGATAAACTGCGCTTCTGTCCATTGGCCAATACCGTCTTTTGGATCGGGTGAGATATTTGGCGGATTGAAAATGCCAAACGGCGTTACAAGCGGCTTACCACCAGAAAGTGTCGTGCGGCCCTCATCATCAGGCTTTGCGTGACATGACGCACAACCGCCTGCATTGAAAAGCGTCTTGCCATTCTCGACATCACGCGTGCGTGTCGGTTCAAGCACGTGATCACCACGCAAGGCAGTGTATGCTTTGGGGTGCGTTGTTATAAAAAATGCGGCAGTCCCAAGGACCGCCGCAATGAGGAGAGGAAAGATTAAACGACGCATCAAAGTGACATCAATCTTTCAGACGAT
>RFXE01000326.1 GCA_009921785.1 Alphaproteobacteria bacterium | reverse complement strand
GTTACAAAATGTTCCGTGTGATCTGTGCCCAGATGCTTTGCAACTGCACGCGCATAAGGCGCTTCGTTAAAGGCATCTTCTTCGAAGCCGATGGTGAAACTCTTTACAGGTCGCGATGATTGACGTTGCATCAAGGCAACGATCAGAGAACTATCGACGCCACCCGACAAAAATGCACCAACAGGTACATCGGCCATCATTTGCAAACTGATTGTGTTCGCAAGCAGTCGATCAAACTCAGCAAGGGCGTCCTGATCCGAAAAGCGGTTGCGATCTCGGAGGCCGCGCGCCGCTGCCCCATGAACGGTCCAATAGGTTTCAACGCGATGCGTGAGTGCTGTGAGATTGAGCGAAAGAAGTGCGCCCGGTTCAAGCTTCTGGATGCCTTCATAAATGGTCGCTGGACCTGAAATATATTGCCGCTGCAACAGTCCTGCGAGCGCGTCGCGATTAATAGCTGCATCAAAGCGCGCATGGGCGCGGAGTGCCTTTAATTCCGAACCAAACAAAAACGAGCCTTGGGAAAAACCATAGTAAAGCGGCTTCTCACCCATCCGGTCGCGTGCCAATATCAGACAACGGCTTTCTTTGTCATAAAGCGCGAGCGCAAACATGCCGACAGCACGCGTCAGAGTCTCTTTCACACCCCAGATTTCAAAACCTCTGAGCAGAGTCTCCGTGTCAGAATGGCCACGCCATGTTACGCCGTCACCACCCTCTTCAAGCTCTTTGCGTAGTGCGGCATGATTATAAATCTCGCCATTAAAAACGACGACAAAACGCCCCGTAGACGACGTCATCGGTTGATGGCCGGCCGACGTTAAATCGACAATCGCCAAGCGCCGATGGACAAAGCCGAGGCCTGTATCGGAATCAAAATAAACACCGAAATCGTCAGGGCCGCGATAGGCAATCGCCTGCCCCATTGCTTCGAGGCGCGCAGTCGCATCAAAACCACCCTTCTGATCGACGAAGCCTGCAATGCCACACATAGGGTTACGCCCTCACCGCGCGACGCGCTCTCAACGCCGCTGATGTCATGTGACGTAGTGCAGACGCGATAAAAGGAACAGTGGCTTTAACCTGAAGCGCCTCATCAAAAGATATGATCTGCTTTCGATGCGCACGAATGAAATCAATCATACGTCCAATCGCTTCATCACTCATCGTATTCACATGCAAACAGATTGTTTCGACGCCAAAGCCAAAACCCAAAGGACGTGCGACAAGTTGGGGAACCGCTTTCAATCCGTGGAGCTCATACGGATAAAATCCGAAGCCGTCAGTTAGCGCTGTAAATTCTAAATCACGCAACGCCTGAACCGTGAACTCATCAAAACTATGCGAAGGCGCCATGAAGACTCCCGACCACACGCCCTCGCGCTGCATAATCTCCTTGCCGGCCGCCAGCTTTTGCGCTTGCGCATTGTAGGCAAGACCCGCGAATTCCGATTTGCGGCCAATACCCAAAAGCCCGCGCGCGTCCGTTTCATAAAGATGCTGATAGCCATGCTGCGCAATGGTCCAGCCAGCGTGTTTGCGCACCCTCACCCAGTCCCAGAAATCATGACGTTCTGGTTCAACTGAAAGCTTTGGATCACGGCACTCCGGCACGACACCGATCAGGAACGGCAGCGAGAGGTCCGCCGCGATCTTTTCAAAAGCCGCGAAGCGCGACCACGCCATCGCGGGCACGACATCGTCAAAGCGGATGAGATAGCGTGTCGTCATAAAGTTCAGCATAACCCAAAACAGCACAGCGAGCGGAAACAGTCACCATGAAGCGCGTCGAGGCTCAAGCCCTTTCGTTAAACGAATTAAATTAACATCTTCGCAAAAGACCACAAATCGCGTAGCCATGGCGTTGGTGACGGGACATGTGACGGGGCCAGGCTGAATTATCGATGAATGATCGCAAAATACTCCATCTGGTCATCGATCTCTCGGGGTTTGGCGGCGCCGAAATGACGCTTCTGCGCTATTTAAGCGCACAACCTAATGCCGCAGCACATCATCAGGTGCTCGCGCTACGTGGCTTGAAGCCCGGCGCCTCTGTTGGCGCGACACTAAACGCCATGGGCATTGATGTTCAAA
>RFXE01000325.1 GCA_009921785.1 Alphaproteobacteria bacterium | reverse complement strand
TTGGCACGATTATCCTCACATCCCTCTTTAACGATCATTTCAAATTCCGAAGCGGCGCGCGATGCGCATGCCGCCCTCAGCTATGATGTCGCGCATTGGCAAGTGATCCCTAATGCGATCGATCCGGAACGCTATCAACCTGATGAGGCAAAGCGCGCAAGTATACGCCGCACTTTAAATATTCATGACAAACAATTTGTGATTGGGGCTGTGGGACGCGATGTTCCTGAAAAGGGCTTTCCTTATCTCTTAGCTGCCTTTGGGCAACTCTTTCATGGATTGTCCAAATACGAACAAAGTCAGAGTATTCTGATGATCGTTGGACGCGGCATTACGGTCAATGCCCCGTCATTTAAAACGCTCCTCGATACCTATGAAATTCCGGAGTCTTCTATACGCCTCCTCGGCGCACGCGATGATGTGCCCGATGTCATGAACGCTTTTGATCTTTTCGTGATGTCGTCAATCTCGGAATCATTTCCGAATGTCTTGGCTGAAGCCATGGCCACCGCTCTCCCCTGCATTTCAACTGATGTCGGGGATTGTGCTGCCGTTTTGAGTGATAAACAATTTGTTGTGCCACCCCACGCACCAGAAGCGCTTGCGGATGCAATTCATAAACTAAAAGCACTATCAAAAGAACAACGCGCAGAAATTGGCGCGCAAAATCGCGCGCGCATCATTGCAAACTATGCACCAGACAAGATGATCAACGCCTTTGATCGCGCTTTTGATGGATCTTAAGCGACGCTTAGGCCCAGTCTAAAATAAATATGCTTTACAAATTCGAGGATGAATTGAGCGGCGATTGACGGATCTTTCCACCAGGCAACAGGCGCTACACAGCCGCCCGGACATGTCACTTGGATTGAAACGCCTGGCAGAGCGCGCTCGAAAATTTCAAGAGCGCGGCGTGAGTGATAATTCGTTGTCACAAGCGTGAGGCGCGGCATTTGGCCGTTTAACTGCATGGCAAGTGCTTTCGCCTCATCCCGCGTGGTCAAACTTCCCTGTCCGAAAACGATAATTTTTTCCGGTGCAACGCCAAGCTTTTTCAAAATTTCGATTTTGATCCCCGTACGATCAGGGGCGACATAACCAAGCTCAGCAACGATGCGCTCAATCTCGTCGGGATGCGCGGGCTCTCCATTGCTGACATAGATATCCGTAACAAGCCCTTGATCGAGCAATTCCTTCGCGCGCAGTAACCGCTGATTATTGCCGTCTAGCACGATGGCGTGATCCGCTTTCGTGATCGGCATATCGATCATGATCAGATTTTCGAGCATGACCGCAACAACAAAACCAGCCACAACAAGCAAGGCCGATAAAGTCGCAAAGACACGCCAAAGGATGATGATCATCTGCCCCATCTGCTCACTATGCTTTCATCGCAGCGGCCAAAGCCTTAATCACTCGATCTTGTGATACCTCATCAAGATAAGGATGCATCGGCAAACTTAATACCTCTTTGGCCAAACGCTCGCTTAAAGGTAACCCATTACCTGCAAGCGGAAAATGCTTATAGGCCGTCTGTTGATGCAAAGGCTTCGGATAATAAATCATTGTTGGCACGCCCTGCTCTTTTAAAGCAGCGCCAATGGCGGCGCGATGCTCAGCAGGCACCCGTATCGTATATTGCGCCCATGCGGAATAGCGCCCCTCAGCAATATGCGGGACCGGCACAATTTTGGAAAGAGCGTCTGAATAGCGTGTCGCAATGCGATTGCGGGATTCAATCTCATCGCCGAGAATTTTTAGCTTCTCGATCAACACAGCCGCCTGCATTGTATCAAGCCGCGCATTCAACCCAATGCGGACATTGTCATATTTGTCGGACCCCTGACCATGAACGCGCAGCGATTTGAGAACGGCGGCCATCTCATCATCATCAGTAAAGATCGCACCCCCATCGCCATAACAGCCAAGCGGCTTTGACGGAAAAAAGCTTGTTGCCGTTACAAGGCCAATGGTGCCGATTTTACGATCTTTATACGCGCCGCCAAAACTCTGCGCGGCATCGCTCATCATCCAAAGACCATGCTGATTTGCAATTGGCTCAATCGCATCATAATCGGCCGCTTGCCCGAAGAGATCGAC
>RFXE01000324.1 GCA_009921785.1 Alphaproteobacteria bacterium | reverse complement strand
AAGCGTCGACTATGGCGGAACAGCACCGACCATCAGCACGACCTCAACAAGCGCCGGCGCGATTAGCTACTCATCAAGCAACACAAGCGTTGCAACAATTGACAGCACGACGGGGGCGATCGCTCTTGTTGGAACTGGTTCAGTCACCTTTACGGCAACCCAAGCGGCAGATGGCAATTATACGAGTACAACCGGAACAGCGTCCCTAACCGTTACAGCCGCAACGCCGAGCCTCAAAATATCACTCAGTTCGGCCAATGTCGCTTACAACAGCGCTGCGCCAACCCTAAGCTACACATCGGATAGCGCTGGGGCCGTCACCTATTCAAGCAGCGATATATCCGTCGCCACAATTAGCGGATCGACCATTACGCTGAAAGGCGTTGGAACAACCACGATCCATGCATCGCAAGCGGCAAATGGAAATTATGCAAGCGTTACGTCTGATGTCTCCCTAACGGTGACGGCGATTGCACCAACCTTATTCGGCTTTACCGTGAGCGCCTCAAGCGTCAGTTATGGAGGTACAGCACCAACGCTTCATTACTCTTCGAATAGTAATGGTTCAGTAAATTACACAAGCAGTAACACGAATGTTGTTTCAATAGCCGGATCGACAATTACAATTGTTGGCGTTGGCGATGCGATCATCACGGCGACACAAGCGGCGTCTGGCGTTTACACAAGCGCCTCGGCAACCGTTTCGCTTTCAGTGACCGCCGCAACGCCTGCTTTGTCCGTATCGCTCAGTGCCTCAACAATCACTTATGGCGCGTCTGCGCCGACGCTCACTCAATCATCCAATAGCGGCGGCGCTTTGAGCTATACGTCCAGCAACACAAATGTTGCGACCATCAACAGCTCATCCGGCGTTATTGCGATTGTCGGGACCGGAACAACGACCTTCACCGCGACCCAAGCGGCGAATGGAAATTATGAAGGCACAACGGCTACAACCTCTTTGACTGTTGAAGCTGCAACGCCAGCTCTATCCCTTTCATTGAGTGCGTCAACGATCACTTATGGCGATACTGCGCCAACGCTGAGCTATACTTCGTCGAGCGGCGGGACAGTGAGCTATTCATCTAGCGACAGCTCAGTCGCTACGATCAATAGTTCAACCGGGACTATCGCGATTGTCGGTATCGGTTCGGTCACCTTCACGGCTTCGCAAGCCGCGAGCGGCAATTACACCACGGTTACTGCAACAGCGTCACTCACGGTTTCGGCCGCAACACCCTCTCTCTCGGTATCGCTCTCACCGACAACAATTACTTACGGCGCATCGGCGCCAACGATCAGCTACACCTCAACGAGTGGCGGTGCCGTGACCTACACATCGAGCGACACGAGTGTCGCAACAATCAATAGTTCGTCGGGCGCCATTGCAATTGTTAGGATCGGGTCTGCGACCTTTACGGCGACCCAAGCCGCAAATGGCAATTATGGTAGCGTATCGGGAACAAGCACATTAACGGTCAGTGCCGCAACACCACGCCTTTCCGTCTCGCTTAGCGCGTCAAACGCGACATTTGGCGCTACGGCCCCCACAATCAGTTACACATCAACAAGCGCGGGCGCTATAACTTACACATCAAGCGACACGACTGTCGCAACAATTGATAGTTCCTCTGGCGTCATCACAATGGTGGGAGCCGGTTCCGTTACATTTACGGCGACCCAAGCCGCAAATGGCAATTACGCCAGCGTAACGGGCACAACCTCTCTTACAATATTGGAGGCAACGCCGACACTCTCCGCATCGCTCAGTTCGTCCAGTGTTTATTTTGGTAATGCCGTGCCGACGATAAGCACTTCATCGACGAGCACTGGTACAATTAGTTATTCTTCGAGTGATACAAGCGTCGCCACGATTAACAGCTCGACCGGAGCGATTACCCTAGTGGGAATTGGTTCAACAACCTTCACAATCACTCAGGCGAGTACCACAAATTATAAATCGGCTTCGACGTCGACATCGCTGACAATCAGTCTGGGCACCCCGGCGCTGAGCGGCTTCGCACTAAGTTCGTCGAGTGTGGTTTATGGTGCCACGGCTCCCACGATTACCGCACCCACTTCGCCAAGTAGCGGCACACTCA
>RFXE01000323.1 GCA_009921785.1 Alphaproteobacteria bacterium | reverse complement strand
TTGCGCGCATAAACTTCTGCCGCGCCGAGCATCGTATTATCCCAGACCATCGGCGAATTGGCGTTGATGAGGCTGGTGAGAACCGTGTTCTGATCGATGAACTCTTCACCGAACAAAATCTTTGCGAGGTTTACAGTGTCTTGCGCGCGATCCGGATGCGTGACCGAGCCCATATAGGCTTTGTCCGAGTAGCGCATATGCGCATAGACCATTTCGAGATGGCGCTTGTTGACTGGTAGATCGACAGGCTCACACACCGTGCCGCCTGAATGATGCATATGCGGCGACATATAAGCGAGCTTCACGAAATTCTGAAAATCTTCGATCGTGCCGTAGCGACGACCATTATCGAGATCATGCACGAAAGGCGAACCATAAACGGGCGCGAATACGGTATTCTTGCCACCGATTTGCACGCTGCGTGCAGGGTTACGCGCATGCTGCGTGTATTCTGACGGCACGGTTGAAATGAGTTTCTTCGCCAAGCCGCGCGGGAAGCGTACGCGCTCACCCTTGATATCGCAGCCCGCGTCTTTCAACAGTTTTAGCGCGTTTGGATATTCGCGGAATTCAATGCCAATTTCTTCGAGCAGCGTTTCGGCATTGTGCTCGATGATCTGCATCGCCTCTTCCGAAAGGAATTCAACGAGCGGGCTTTGGCGGGTAATATAGGGAATGGACGCTCCACCGCGTGAAGCACGGG
Source organism: Alphaproteobacteria bacterium (assembly GCA_009921785.1). Classification (GTDB taxonomy): domain Bacteria; phylum Pseudomonadota; class Alphaproteobacteria; order Rhizobiales; family Beijerinckiaceae; genus CAIUPE01. The sequence goes on along the minus strand of RFXE01000323.1, from coordinate 1,426 downwards.
CGGCACGGCGGGCATCGCGCCCCCGACGACCACTGTCTGAATGCTGATCTTGCGCCAGATTGGACATGAAATCCTCCGCCTGTGAGCGGCCACACGCCGCTTCGCCTCATGCCTTTAAGACATAGGGCCAACTGACCTTCGGGACTGCCTTAATCACGCCATTTCTTGTCGCAAGCCGTCATTTACGTGAAACACTCTCATCAGACCCATGAGGCTGACCCCTTATCAGTGCTCTCGATGACGCATTAAGGGCAGTCTTGACGGGCGGGAGACATCCGGCGTCGAAAAGCCGTTAGCCGTGAAAAGCCCGTTGGGGAAAGGTGCAAGGTGAAAATCCGGCGTTTAAAGTCGGTAGCGATGGGTTCGATCAAAGGAGCGGTTACGATGAAATCCACGGCACGGGTTGTTGTCATCGGCGGGGGCGTAGTTGGCGTCGGAACGCTCTATCATTTGGCCAAAAAAGGCTGGTCGGATGTTGTGCTCATTGAGCGCAAGGAATTGACCTCCGGCTCAACCTGGCATGCCGCCGGCCTCTTGCCGCTGTTCAACATGTCTTACTCGGTCGGACAGCTCCATAAATATTCAGTCAATCTCTATGGCAGCTTGGAAGCTGAAACCGGACAATCGGTCGGCTTCAAGAAAGTCTCGAATATTCGCCTTGCGCGCACAAAGACGCGTTGGGACGAGTTCATGTATTATGCAGGCGTCGCTGAAACTATCGGCGTGAAGGTGAACAAGCTCACACCCGCGCAAGTGAAAGAGATCTGGCCGCTCTGCAATACAGAGGGTCTGCTCGGTGCAATCCAGCATCCTGATGATGGTTATATTCAACCTGCCGATTTGACCCAAGCTTTTGCGAAAGGCGCGCGTAATCGTGGTGCTGAAATTTATCGTAATACAACTGTTGTCGGCATCGAGCGCACGGCATCAGGCGAATGGCTTGTAAAGACGGATAAAGGCGATATCACCTGCGAACATATTGTGTCTGCGTCGGGCAATTTCGCGCGTCAGACAGGTAAAATGCTGGGCCTCGATATTCCGGTCATTCCTGTCGAGCATCAATATATCGTCACCGAGCCGCATCCGTCTGTGCAAGAACGTCATGCGAAAGGCCTGCCTGAAATGGGCGTGCTGCGTGAAGCTGATTCATCATGGTATTTACGCGAAGAAGCGGGCGGTTTCATTCTCGGTCCTTATGAAAAAGGCGCGCCGGTTTGCTATGTTGATGGTCCGCACAAGGATTCTGAATACGAACTCTTCCAGGAAGATCTTGATCGTCTTGCGCCGCATATCGAAGCCGCGATTGAACGCGTTCCGGCTTTCGGTGAAGTCGGCATTAAGAAAGTTTACAATGGCGCCATTGCCTATACGCCTGATGGCAATCCGATTGTCGGCCCCGCATGGGATCTGCCGAATGTGTGGTTGA
>RFXE01000322.1 GCA_009921785.1 Alphaproteobacteria bacterium | reverse complement strand
TCATACACCATCGATGTCTCCGCATCTTCCGGTGACACCGGAAGAGATTGCGCAATCGGCCATTGAAGCAGCAGAAGCAGGCGCCGCAATTGTGCATCTTCATGCGCGCAATCCGGAGACTGGACGCCCTGATCAATCACCCGAAGCGTTTGGAAAATTTCTCTCGACCATTCGTGCCGCGTCTAATGTCGTCATCAATCTGACAACCGGCGGCGCACCATCAATGACCGTTGCCGAGCGCGTGCAACCGGCGGCGCATTTCAAGCCTGAGCTTGCGTCATTGAATATGGGCTCGATGAATTTTGGTTTATTTCCCATGCTCGGCCGCTTTCATGAATTTAAACATGAATGGGAACCGATTGTTCTTGAAAATTCGCGCGATCTTGTGTTCCGCAATACATTCAAAGATATCGAATTCGTGCTTTCAACATTGAAGGATGCGGGCACGAAATTCGAATATGAATGTTACGATACGGCGCATCTTTATAATCTCGCGCATTTTCTTGATCGCAAACTCGTAACTCCGCCCCTCTTTGTGCAAACCGTGTTCGGCATTTTAGGCGGCATTGGTCCGCATCCCGATGATGTGATGCATATGAAGCGCACGGCGGATCGGTTGTTTGGAGATGATTATGTCTGGTCTGTGTTAGGCGCCGGCCGCAATCAAATGCCGATTGCCGCGACGGCAGCCGCAATTGGCGGCAATGTGCGTGTGGGATTGGAAGATTCGATTTGGGCAGGGCCCGGAAAACTCGCGACATCGAACGCGGAACAAGTGCACATTGCGCGTACGCTGATTGAAGGGCTTGGCCTTGCTGTAGCAACACCCGATGAGGCGCGATCCATTCTCGGATTGAAGGGCAGCGCCTTAGTCAATTTTTAAATGCAACAATACGAGAAGACGCTAAAAACAATAAAGGCGCCTTGAGGGCGCCTTTAAGGATGGAAAAACGACAGTCGATAGACCTGTTAGAGGTCGCCGAACACCGCTTCCGCGATGCGTAGTCGCATCAAGCCAGCTTGAGATTACCCGCGCTGGTTTTATTCTTGCGGGGATCCATGATCAACTCGTAGCTGATCTTCTGCTTTTCTTGCAGATCGGAAAGCCCTGCTTGTTGGACCGCAGAAATGTGTACGAACACATCTGGACCACCGCCATCCGGCTGAATGAATCCATAACCCTTGGTCGCGTTAAACCACTTAACAGTTCCTGTCGCCATTACGTCCTCAAAGTCTCCGTCACCCTTTGACGGTGGGGTAGGCTAACTCCGAATGGGAAAAGACGCAATATTCCGGTGGATAAATTGTCGCGAGGTCGTAAATTTTTTAGTGATAGTCGGTCAGGGGGTAAGGGATATCCTGACCCGCGCACCGGGCTCTTTTCAATTTACGCTTGTGCGTCAACGGGTTAAAAAGGGATTCTGTACTGAATGTGATCCGGTCGTCGGCCTTTTCGGCGCCGAAATTTTGGAGCTCCAGCCTCATGACGGCGCAAGACACCCCCCTTCCCGACCGGCTTTCGGTCGATCCAGACAGCCCCTTTCATGACGAGGCGCTCCTCGCGAAAGGCATTGGTATTCGGTTCAACGGCGTCGAGAAGACCAATGTGGAGGAATATTGCCTGAGCGAGGGCTGGGTCCGCGTTTCAGCGGGCGCTGCCAAAGACCGTTTCGGCAAACAGATGACGATCAAGCTCAAAGGCAAAGTTGAGGCGTTTCTAAAGGGAGAGTGACATCGCACCCCTTGTGATGAGGCGCACTTAAAGCGCGTCTCATCAAACGAATTAAAAACACGCGGTTACTTCACTAACTCGTTTTTATAAATCGTATGCGCGCCGATATTCTTGATGTCGCGTTCACCGCACAGCGCCATGGTGATGTCCATCTCTTTGCGAATGATTTCGAGAGCGCGTGTTACACCCGCCTCCCCGCCTGCGCCGAGACCATATAAAAACGGGCGCCCGATAAAGGTTGATTTCGCGCCGAGCGCGAGCGCTTTCAACACGTCTTGGCCGGAGCGAATACCGCCATCGAGATAGATTTCGGTTTTGCCACCGACAGCTTCGACAATCTCAGGCAAGATACGAATGGATGACGGCGCGCCATCGAGCTGACGTCCGCCGTGATTGGA
>RFXE01000321.1 GCA_009921785.1 Alphaproteobacteria bacterium | reverse complement strand
CGGGCAATTCTCTCAGCCGAGCGCACCGCATTGAATTTCATGGGTCGTCTTTCAGGCATTGCCTCTCTCACCGCGCGCTATGTCGATGCGGTGAAACACGCCAAAGCGCGTATTGTCTGCACACGCAAAACAACACCGGGCCTCCGTGCGTTTGAAAAACATGCCGTGCGCTGCGGGGGCGGATTTAATCATCGCTTCGGCCTTGATGATGCGATCCTCATCAAAGACAATCACATCGCGGTAGCGGGCGGCGTTGTTCCCGCACTACGCGCGGCGAAATCCTTCGCCGGTCATCTCGTCAAAATCGAGAGATCAACTCGACGAGGTGATCAAAGAAGGGGCCGATGTTGTGCTTCTCGACAATATGAGTCCGACGCAATTGAAAGACGCCGTCACGCGCGTGAAGGGTCGCATGCTCACCGAAGCATCAGGCGGCGTCACACTTTCAAGCGTTGCCGCCATTGCGGAGAGTGGCGTCGATATGATTTCTGTCGGCGCACTCACACATTCAGCGAAGGTGCTCGATCTCGGACTCGATATCGCGATCGACTAACGCGTCGATTGCTCTCACGCCTGACTGGCGACCTTCGCACCAATAGCAGCCTGTGCAGCAGCAAGCCGTGCGATTGGCACGCGATAAGGCGAGCACGAGACATAATCGAGACCCGCGCTTTCGCAGAAATGGATCGACGCTGGATCACCACCATGCTCACCGCAAATACCAAGCTTCAGCGCAGGGCGTGATTTACGTCCACGTTCAGTAGCAAGCTTTACGAGTTCGCCAACGCCATCCTGATCGAGAGTCACAAACGGATCGGACGGCAACAATCCTCCGGCAGTATAAGTGCCCAAGAAGGATGACGCATCATCGCGGCTGATGCCGAGTGTGGTCTGCGTCAAATCATTCGTGCCGAAGGAGAAGAATTCAGCCGATTGCGCGATCTCTTCAGCGCGTAATGCTGCGCGCGGCAATTCGATCATCGTGCCGACTTGATAAGTGAATGTCGCACCCGTTTCTTGTTTCACCGCTTCAGCCATCGCATCGATCCGCGCTTTCACGAGATCAAGTTCGGGCTTTGCCATCACAAGCGGCACCATCACTTCGGGAACAACAGCTTTTCCAGTTGTCTTTGCCGCTTCAACGGCCGCTTCAAAAATTGCACGCGCCTGCATCTCGGCAATTTCTGGATAGGCAACCGCAAGGCGGCACCCGCGAAAACCAAGCATCGGATTGAATTCATGCAATTCAAGCGCCCGTGCACGCAATTTATCGGGCGACGCATTCATGGCCTTTGCAACTTCCGCAATTTCCTCATCTGTATGCGGCAAGAATTCATGCAAAGGCGGATCAAGCAACCGGATCGTTACTGGCAAGCCCGACATGATGGTGAAGAGCTCAACAAAATCCTGTCTTTGCATCGGTAGCAATTTCGCAAGCGCGGCACGACGACCCTTTGTATCATCCGCTAAAATCATTTCACGTACGGCAACAATGCGTTCGCCTTCAAAGAACATATGTTCGGTGCGGCACAGACCAATACCTTCCGCGCCGAAGCTGCGGGCGGTCTTCGCATCAAGCGGCGTTTCAGCATTGGTGCGCACTTTCATGCGCCTCTTGGCATCCGCCCAGCCCATCAAAATACCAAATTCGCCGGAGAGTTCAGGCTCGATCATCTTCACTTGACCGATCAGCACTTGGCCCGTCGACCCATCAATGGTGATGTGATCGCCTTTCTTCAGAACAGTACCGAGCGCTGTCACGGTGCCCGCGGCAAGATCAACCTTCAACGTGCCCGCGCCGGAGACGCAAGGCTTGCCCATACCGCGCGCGACAACCGCCGCATGAGATGTCATGCCGCCGCGTGCCGTAAGAATCCCTTCAGCAGCATGCATGCCGTGAATATCTTCAGGACTCGTTTCAACACGAACGAGAATAACTTTTTTGCCCGCTGCTTTTGCGGCTTCTGCTTCATCACTATCAAGAACGATTTCGCCTGATGCCGCACCGGGAGACGCGGGCAAGCCCGTTGCCATTACTTTGCGTTCGGCTTTCGGATCGATTGTAGGATGCAGCAATTGATCAAGCGAAGCGGGATCAATGCGTGCTATCGCTTCATCTTGTGTGATCAAGCCTTCATGCGCAAAATCGACGGCAATTTT
>RFXE01000033.1 GCA_009921785.1 Alphaproteobacteria bacterium | reverse complement strand
TGGCGCTGAACTCTCTCAACGTGAACGTGATATGCTCAAGAATGTTCTTGGCTTTCGCGCAAAACGCGTCAATGACATCATGGTTCCTCGCGCGGATATTATTGCGGTGCCGCTCGAAATTTCACTCGGAGATCTTTTGCGCGTCTTTAGAACGGCGGGTCATTCCCGTTTGCCCGTTTATAATGATACGCTCGACGATCCGCGCGGTATGATACATTTACGTGACTTCGTCGATTTTATATCTGAGCGCGCTGAACAAGATGCAGGCGCGCGCAGGCGGAAGCTATCTGTTGAAAAACTCGATTTAGCACGGCTTGATCTTTCGATGCCTCTTTCGGCAGCAAAGATTTTGAGGCCCGTGCTTTTCGCACCGCCTTCGATGCAGGCGCTTGATCTTCTCGTGAAGATGCAGTCGACCCGCACTCATATGGCGCTTGTTATTGACGAATATGGTGGAACAGACGGTTTGGTTTCTATTGAAGATCTTGTCGAGATCGTCGTTGGTGAAATCGAAGATGAGCATGATCTCGAAGAGAGCGCGACGATTGTAAAGGGTAGCGATGGCTCGATGATTGGATGATGAAGTTGAAGAAATTGAAACGATTGGCGGCTTCGTAGGCTTTCTCGCAGGTCGTGTGCCTATTCGTGGCGAGATCATTACAGGCGTTGAAAATCTTGAATTTGAAGTACTTGATGCCGATCCCCGTCGTGTTAAGCGATTGAGAATTACAAGGCGCGTAGTTGAAGAAACGCCGCAAGAGCCTCTGCGCCGCCGTAAATCAAAGGACGATGATGGAAATTCGTCCGTTAATGGTTCATCGGACTCTTAATATTGTCATCACCCTTCAATTGGATGGAGCAGTCAGCGCTCCGTTGGAACAGCTTTGTTTTTCTGTCCGGCGCAATTGGCGCGCTGAGCTTGCCGCCTTTTGGATTATGGCTATTTTTCTTATTACCGATGACTATGGCGATCTTCCGCCTTGATCATTGCGAAACTTTCAAACAAGCATTTTTATCAGGGTGGTGTCTCGGCTTCGGCTATTTTGTAGCTGGGCTTTGGTGGATCGGTTCGGCCTTTTTGGTCGAGTCACAATTTATCTGGGCAATGCCTTTTGCTATCGTGGGCTTACCCGCCGCCCTCGCATTTTTTTTCGCAATCGCATTTGCTTTATCATTTTATTTTTGGCGACCGGGTTTGGCTCGTGTTTTGATTTTTTCTCTAATTTTAACAACAACAGAATTGTTGCGCGGCGAGGTTCTTTCAGGATTCCCTTGGAATGCCATCGGGATGGTCTTCGGTAGCTCGATTGAGTTATCTCAAATTGCATCGATCTTTGGATTACATGGCTTAAATTTTCTTGCGGCTTTTTTATTCTCTTTGCCAGCGCTCTTTTTTGCTGAAAGAAAAAAAACGCTACGACTTACCGGGCCGCTTATTTTCATTATTGGCGTCACATCCCTTTATCTTTTTGGATATCATCGTTTGAATACGACACAAAGCGAAGTGGTTGCTGGTGTGCGCATTCGAATCATGCAACCTGCCGTCGCCCAGGATGAAAAATTTGACAAGGAATATTCCGCTCGCATTCTTACAAATTATCTCTCGCTGAGTTCTCGCGGATCATATCCTTCCGCAGACGGAATGAACGGTATTACCCATCTAATCTGGCCTGAGACCGCCTTCCCCTTTCTTCTGGATCGTTCACCTAAAGCGCGGGAAGAAATTAGCCGGATTCTTCCAAAAGGTGCCGTCTTATTGACGGGCGCCGTGAGGGCGGAAGATAAGCCCGATAAATCGGGACGATTTTATTTTAATTCAATTCAAGTGCTCGATGATTTGGGCGCAATTACCGCTTCGGCGGATAAAGTTCATCTCGTACCTTTCGGAGAATATCTACCTTTTGAGGGTATGATTGATTTTTTTGGATTGCGAGATTTCATCGCCGCTCCTGGAGGTTTCGTAGCAGCCAAAAGGCGGCAAGCTCTGACAGTTCCAAGCTGGCCTCTGACTCTGCCGTTGATTTGCTATGAAGTAATTTTTCCTGAGCAAAGCCAATTAGCCAATGGTGAACGCCCGGGCGTCTTATTGAATGTAACGAATGATGCCTGGTTTGGATTAACGCCTGGACCCTATCAACATTTCGCGCAGGCACGACTACGGGCTATTGAGCAAGGCATACCGCTCGTTCGAGCTGCGAATAATGGAATCTCAGCAATTATTGATCCTTATGGGCGGGAACGCGCTCGTATCGAGCTCGGCGAGCGGGGCATAATCGACGGTGATTTACCAAAAGCTCTTCCAGAGACTGTTTATTCTCGCATAGCGGGAGGCCCATTTTCAGCTCTGTCGCTTTTTATGGGATTGATCGGCATCCTGTTTACGCTAGGTCAAATAACACCTAGACGGGTAAGTTCCATTAGTGCAACCTCTGATCGCTAGATTGGATGTAAATTATACTGTTCACTCGTTAGGGTTGATTTGTTCTCGGAATTGTTCCGACGATTTCGTGGGAATGATCTTGTGTTGATCCTGACAAACTTAGGCGAGTGGAGCGGATATTTTTTACGATCCGTCGTCTGATTGGTCCAAGGTCAACTCCACCCGACAGATTGGTTTGGCGCTTGAATCAGTGAGGTCTATTTTGCAAGAAGATTCGGGATCCCCAGTGGTTAAAAAGACACCCAATCCGGTCGATCGGCATGTTGGCTCTCGCGTGAGAATGCGCCGCATTCTTTTGGGCATGAGCCAGGAAAAGCTCGGCGAGCAATTGCAGCTGACGTTCCAGCAAATCCAAAAATATGAAAAGGGAATGAACCGGATCGGCGCAAGTCGACTGCAACAGATCTCTCGAATATTGGGCGTCCCTGTCGAATATTTTTTTGAAGGCGCGCCGCAACTTAGCGATCGGCCTCCGGTTGAAAATGGTTTCAACGATCAGGGTGACGCAACTTATGTGGCTGATTTTTTGGCTACAAATGAAGGCGTTCAGCTGAACCGCGCCTTTTTGAAGATTAAGGATGCGAAATTGCGCCGTCGCGTCGTCGAATTAGTAACCGCAATCGCAGGAGATGAAATTGCGGCTTGAATAAAGAACGATTTTGTTTGTTTTTTAAAACGCGTTCTTTGTTTCAGCTTGACTTATAGAATCCCACCTGCCACGGAGACGCAACGAGGGTCGCTTTTGCGCCCTTGATTTCGCGCCAGTTTCCGGAGGCATACAGTGGCCCGTTCCGATTATTTTTTTACCAGTGAATCAGTTTCAGAAGGTCATCCCGATAAGGTGTGCGACCGGATTTCTGACGAAATCGTTGACCTCTTTTACCGTGAAGGTCCGAAGTCGGGCATTAGCGAGTGGGATATTCGCGCAGCATGCGAAACATTGGCAACCACGAACAAAGTCGTCATCGCCGGCGAAACACGCGGGCCTTCAACAGTAACCAAGGATTGGATAGCCCATACCGCACGTATGGCGATCCGCGATATTGGTTATGAACAAGACGGCTTCCATTGGGACCACGCCGATATTGAAGTTCTCTTGCATGGCCAATCGGCCGATATTGCGCAGGGCGTTGATGCGCGTCAGCCGACCAATCAGGAAGAAGGCGCGGGCGACCAAGGCATCATGTTTGGTTATGCCTGCCGTGAAACCGAAGACCTCATGCCGGCGCCGATTTATTATGCGCACAAGATCCTGCGCCTGATTTCAGAAGCGCGTCATTCGAACAAAGAAAAAGTGCTCGGTCCGGATTCAAAGAGCCAGGTTACCATCCGCTATGCCGGCGGTAAGCCAGTAGGCGTGACGCAGATCGTTGTATCGCATCAGCATTTGATTGAATCCATGTCATCTCATCAGGTGCGCGAGCTTGTGGAACCTTATGTTCGCAAGGCGCTGCCTGAAGGCTGGATCAGCAAAGATACCGTCTGGCACATCAACCCCACCGGGAAATTCTTCATCGGCGGTCCCGATGGCGACTCCGGCCTGACCGGTCGTAAAATCATCGTCGACACCTATGGTGGTGCTGCTCCGCATGGCGGCGGCGCATTTTCGGGCAAGGATCCAACAAAGGTTGACCGCTCGGCCGCTTACGCCGCGCGCTATCTCGCAAAGAATGTTGTCGCATCGGGTGTTGCCGATCGCTGCACGATCCAATTGTCCTATGCGATCGGCGTCGCGCGTCCTCTTTCGATCTATGCCGATTTCCACGGTACGGGTCAGGTCGATGAGGCCAAGATCGAGCAGATTTTCGAAGCGGGCGATGTCATGGACTTGACCCCGCGCGGTATCCGCAAACATCTCGATCTCAATAAGCCGATTTATGCACGGACATCGTCTTATGGCCATTTCGGGCGCAAGCCCGAGGCAGATGGCGGCTTTTCTTGGGAAAAGACGGATATTGCCGACGCCATCAAGAAGCGCCTTTGAGCTCTGACGCTAGCGAGCGGCCGGATCGCGCCTTTTTCGGGCGTCGCAAAGGCAAGCGCCTCACGGATACAAGAGGCGGTCTCATCGACCGCCTCTTGCCGCATCTGCGTGTGCCTTTATTGGACGGACTGGATCCCGCCTCATTATTCTCGGTGCCGGTAACGTCTTTGGCGCTCGAAATCGGCTTTGGCGGAGGCGAGCATCTTCTTCATCAAGCCCGCCTAAATCCCCAAACCGGCTTTATTGGCTGCGAACCCTTCGTCAATGGTATGGCGAAGATGGTTGCCGCGATTGAGCGCGAAAACATTAAAAATATCAGGGTTTTCGACTCCGACGCCGTCGAATTGTTAAAAGCCCTCCTACCTGCCGTCTTCGATCGAATCTTTATTCTCTATCCCGATCCCTGGCCTAAGCGGCGTCAGAATAAACGGCGTTTTATCTCAGATTTGACGGTCGATCTCTTGGGAAAGACGCTCAAATCCGATGGTGAGCTGCGCTTTGCGACTGATATTGATCATTATGCTGGATGGACCTTGGCTCATTTATTAAAATCCCGGGACTTTAATTGGACTGCAGAAGGCCCGGATGATTGGCGAAAGCCTTGGCCGGATTGGATCCAGACTCGGTATGAGGCCAAAGCGCGCCGTGAAGGGCGCCTCTCCTCCTACTTAACGTTCAAGCGAAATTAAGCAGCCGTTCGTGCCGAAATAAAGCGCATCACTCGTCTTGCCGTAGATAAAGAGAGCGCATGAAAGCTCGAAAAGGCGCTGTCATGATGCGCTTGCGATAGGGAGCCGCCATTTTTGGCCTTGAGCAGGACTAGAAAACTCGACCACTGAAATTCAATCGCCCTCACAATAAAGAGAAGCGGATCAAAATGGGGCGAGCTGAAGGCGTGCTTTACTGTTTCTCTTGGCAAGCCGGCCAAATGTGCAAGGGCGGCCAAGGCTTCATTGATCCGGCCGTGATTGATCAAGGCGATGACTTCTCCTTCACGCGGAGCACGCGAGAAAAGATAAGCCTCGTCTTGGTCCTCTGGCTTTACATAATCGGCGAGTTCGAGAATGGCGGGATTGATCATGACCGCCGCCGCTCCAACATCAATCGCATGGTCGACCAGCTCGATCTGGTCAGTCAAATCGCGGATTTCGGTTCGCGCTTTCTGCTTTGCCGCCTCGAGAATGGCTCCAATGTGGCGCAGCGCAAGGTCCGGCCGGCTTTTGAGCGCCCGATAGAGCCGAGAATCTGACGTGGCGCGGTCAGCAAGCGCTCTCAAACCCAATTCGGATAATTCAAGGCTCGAATTCTGGAGAATTCTTTGAATTGTTGCTTCTCCGCCCCTTTGGGCAAGAATATCGGTCACTTGGCTCGGCAAACGCTTGCGGCGAGAGAGCGCATCAAGAAAGACCTCTGACCGATGCTGCGCAATGGTCCGCAAGTTCTCAACATCGATGCAGGGACTTCTCTCCAAAACGGGCTGGGCTACGCGAATCTCCTGATCTAACGCCAAATTCTGAACGGTTTGACGGGGCCCCCGTATCAAATCAGCGAGTTTTTCTGATAATTCGATCCGCGCCGCCAATTCGATTTCTGCGGCAAGGCAGAGGATCACCTCATCGAACACCGAGACATGGTCATCATTCAAATCGGGAAGCTGTTCGATAAAAAGATTGATAATCCGGTGCAGCAATAGGGTGCGCCGCTCGCCATCAGCATCCTGAAGGGCGGTCTCGATATCGGTTACGAGTGAGGAAATGGGGTTCATCGCTGTCTCTTGATTGACGGCGATCCTAACAGGCAGGGGTAACCAAAACGTGTATGCCCGCCAGCCTTCAAGGTTTTGCTTGAAAAATAGGGTCTGGTGGAGTAAAGGAACCCTTGTCGATAAGACACCTCATAACGGTTACTAACCGATCTTGTGAGAGTGGGCCCGCCCGGACCCGCTCTTTTTTATTGCCTGCCGGGCTGGGCGATTCACGCGTGGTTGAACACGAGGACAGACTGACAGAAGACAACGGCGTTGCCGGAACGATCGGCCGTATGGTCGAGCCGGCGATCGAAGCGTTGGGCTTTCGTCTTGTCCGCGTCCGTGTCTCGTCAATGAATGGCTGCACGGTTCAAATCATGGCTGAGCGCCCCGACGGGTCGATGGGTATTGATGAATGTGAGGCCGTAAGCCGCGCGATCTCACCCGTTCTCGATCTCGATGATCCCGTTGGCGGTGCTTACAATCTCGAAATCTCGTCGCCGGGCATTGATCGCCCCTTGGTGCGCCGCTCCGATTTTGAAAAATGGACCGGCCATCAGGCGCGTATCGAGATGACGCGTCCAACATTCGGTCGCAAAAGACATAAGGGATATCTGCGCGGTGTTACCACCAATGCGGTGATGCTTGAGCGCATTGATATCAAGCCTGATGAAGACGCGCTCGTCGAGATGCCGTTAGCCGATATTTCTGAAGCTCATCTTATTCTGACCGATGATCTCATTCGTGAGTCATTGCGGCGCGATAAAGCGCTTCGTCGTGGTGCAGATGATGCGTCATCACAATCAACCGAGCTTCCCGCAGATGCGGTGAAACCAAAACAAAAATCGCAACGCCTGCAGAAAGATAAAAAAGGTGCAGGTTTGAGATCGTTAGAAAAGGAGAATATCCATGGCAGTCAGCGCAAACCGGCTTGAGCTTTTGCAGATCGCCGATGCAGTGGCACGCGAGAAACTGATCGATCGTCAGATCGTTTTAGCCTCGATGGAAGAAGCCTATGCTAAAGCTGCACGCTCGCGCTATGGCATGGAAACCAATGTGCGCGCCGAGATCGATCCGAAGACTGGCGAATTGCGCTTGTGGCGGCATCTGCTTGTTGTGGAAGCGGTTGATAATCCTTCCGTTGAAATCTCTCTCGAAGATGCGCGCCGTTCAAATCCGGCCGCGCAACTGGGCGATATTATCGCCGATAAACTTCCGCCATTTGATCTTGGCCGTATTGCCGCTCAATCTGCTAAGCAAGTTATTGTACAGAAAGTGCGCGATGCCGAGCGTGATCGTCAATATGAAGAATATAAAGACCGCATTGGCGAAATCATCAATGGCGTCGTCAAGCGTGTTGAATATGGCAATGTCATCGTCGATCTTGGTCGCTCAGAAGGCATTGTGCGTCGTGATGAATTGATTCCCCGCGAAGTATTCCGTCCGGGCGATCGTATTCGCGCTTTTGTTTTTGATGTGCGTCGTGAAGCACGCGGCCCGCAGATCTTTCTTTCGCGCACGCATCCGCAATTCATGGCAAAACTTTTTGCGCAAGAAGTGCCAGAAATTTACGATGGCATTATTACAGTTAAGGCAGTTGCCCGTGATCCGGGATCACGTGCGAAGATTGCCGTTATCTCTCGAGACTCATCAATTGATCCTGTGGGCGCTTGCGTCGGTATGCGTGGCTCGCGCGTGCAGGCCGTTGTCGGCGAATTGCAAGGTGAAAAAATCGATATCATTCCATGGTCGCCTGATGTCGCGACCTTTATCGTAAATGCGTTGCAGCCGGCTGAAGTGGCGAAGGTTGTTCTCGATGAAGAAGCCGAGCGTATCGAAGTTGTGGTTCCTGATGATCAATTATCGTTGGCAATCGGTCGTCGTGGACAGAATGTTCGTCTCGCTTCGCAATTGACCGGTTGGGATATCGATATTCTGACGGAAGCCGAAGAATCTGAACGTCGTCAGAAAGAGTTTGTCGAGAGAACACAAACCTTCATGGATGCGCTCGATGTTGACGAAGTTGTTGGTCAGCTTCTCGCTTCTGAAGGCTTCCGCTCGGTTGAAGAACTCACTTATGTCGATTTATCCGAACTCGCCTCAATCGAAGGCTTTGACGAAGAAACTGCGGCTGAAATTCAAAACCGCGCAATCAATCATCTCGCTGAACGTGACGCGGCATTTGATGCCCGCCGTCGTGAATTGGGCGTTGCCGATGAGATGAAGGACGTTCCGGGTTTAACCTTGCCGATGCTCGTCAAGCTTGGCGAGAATGACGTTAAATCCATCGAGGATCTTGCGGGCTGCGCCACCGATGATCTTGTCGGATGGACTGAGCGCAAGGGGTCCGAGACGATTAAGAACGCGGGTTTTCTCGACGGGTTTGAGATGAGCCGCGAAGAGGCTGAAGCTCTGATCATGCAGGCCCGCGTGTCTGCCGGATGGATTGAAGCGCCGGTCGAAGAGCCCGAAATTGCGGGTGAGGCCTGATACAAATAGGGCTGCGGTGCAAATATTTTGGCATTTGGTTCGCCAAATGTGATAGAGGCATCGCACCTGAATAGCTCTCATGAGAGCTAGAATTTGATGATCTTCCCCGACTTTCGGGTGGATTGAGCAAAATAGGTTGGCTGGGCTTTCCAGTCTTTACGTTTAAAACGAGCGGCTCGCCGCAGGACGATAGTGAATGACCGATAAGAACACACCGGGTGACAAGACCTTGCACATGGCTCAGACCAAAACGCTGAGCCTGAAGCGTCCGGTCGAGCAGGGCGTCGTCCGTCAAAGTTTTTCGCATGGCCGCACCAAGGCGGTTGTGGTCGAGAAGGTCAAACGCCGGATCGTCGGTCCTGGCGAAGCGCCATCCGCGCCCGAGCCCGTTAAGGTTGCCGCCGCGCCGGTAAAGGCCGCCGCCGCTCCTGCTCCGACACCCGCACAGGCCCGCCCGGCGGCATCGACCTCCCCCTCCGCACAAAAACCTTCGGGCATGGTTCTCCGGACCCTGACCGAAGACGAGCGGGATGCTCGCGCTCTTGCTTTGGCGGAAGCGCGCAAGCGTGAAGAAGTCGAACGCAAGCAGGCTGAAATCGACGCCAAGAGCCGCGTAGAGCGTGAGGCGCGTGAGAAAATTGAACGCGACGCGGCGGAAGCCCGTAAGCGTGAAGAAGATGATCGTCGTCGTTTCGACGATGAAGTGAAAAAGAAATCAGAAAGCGAAGCCCGCCGTCGCTTGGGCGAAGGTGGCGCCGAAAAAGCGGCAACAACGACTGATCGTGTTACGATTGCCCCACGCCGCTCGCCAACCTCGACGGAAGCCGAAGATGATGAGCGCCAAGTTGCGCGCCGCACTGGCAATGGACCAGCACGCGCACCCGTTCCGGCAAAACCAGAACGTACAACGCGTACTGATGATCGTCGTCGTGGCCGTTTGACCGTCACGAGCATCACAAGCGAAGGCGAAGAAGAGCGCGTTCGTTCGATTGCCGCATTTAAGCGTCGCGTTCAGAGGCTCAAAGGCAACCAGCAGGTTGAGCAGAAAGAAAAAATTTCGCGTGAAGTGACTGTCCCTGAAGTGATTACGATTCAGGAACTCGCTAACCGCATGGCCGAACGTGCTGTCGACGTTATTCGCTTCCTCATGAAGCAAGGCCAGATGGTTAAGATCACCGATGTGATCGACGCCGACACCGCCCAGCTCGTTGCTGAAGAATTAGGTCACACCGTAAAGCGTGTC
The DNA here is from genome assembly GCA_009921785.1 of Alphaproteobacteria bacterium. Lineage (GTDB taxonomy): Bacteria > Pseudomonadota > Alphaproteobacteria > Rhizobiales > Beijerinckiaceae > CAIUPE01. Next base: position 2,005 of record RFXE01000033.1, on the reverse strand, counting down.
GCAGAATCGGATGTTGAAGAAGGCCTTTTCGATACGCCGGACGTCTCAGAAAATCTACAAGCGCGCCCGCCCGTTGTTACCATCATGGGTCACGTTGACCATGGTAAGACATCGTTGCTTGATGCGTTGCGTAAAGCGAATGTTGCTGGTGGCGAAGCCGGTGGTATCACGCAGCATATAGGTGCCTATCAGGTGACGGCACCAAGTGGCGCGAAAATTACATTCATCGATACACCAGGTCACGCGGCCTTCACGCAGATGCGTGCGCGTGGTGCGAAGGTCACGGATATCGTCATTCTCGTTGTTGCCGCTGATGACGGCGTGATGCCGCAAACGATTGAAGCGATTAATCATGCAAAGGCCGCAAAGGTCCCGATGATTGTTGCTATTAACAAGATCGACAAGCCGGATGCCAAGCCCGAGCGCGTACGCACTGAGCTGCTTCAATATGAAGTGCAAGTCGAAAGCATGGGCGGTGAAACGCTTGAAGTCGAAGTCTCGGCCAAAGAACGCCGCAATCTCGACAAGCTGCTCGATGCCATTGCTCTTCAATCTGAAGTTCTTGAATTAAGAGCTAATCCGGATCGCGAAGCCGAAGGTACGGTGATCGAGGCAAAACTTGATCGCGGTCGTGGTCCTGTTGCGACTGTTCTCGTCCAACGCGGCACATTGCACACAGGTGATATTGTTGTGGCTGGTTCAGAATATGGCCGCGTGCGCGCGCTCATTTCTGATCTTGGTGCCTCAATCTCGGACGCAGGACCATCGGTTCCAGTTGAAGTTTTGGGCTTTAATGGCGCGCCGGAAGCGGGTGATCGTTTGGCTGTTGTGCCGAATGAAGCGCGTGCACGTGAAATCACTGAATATCGTCAGCGCATGAAGCGTGAACGCATGGCGGTTCGTGTTGGTGCTGCCCGCGGTTCGCTCTCCGATATGATGAGCCAGCTCAAAGCGTCGGGCCGCAAAGAATTTGCCCTTCTCGTTAAAGGTGACGTGCAGGGTTCAGTCGAAGCGATTATTTCTTCGCTCGAAAAACTTGGTACCGATGAAGTTGGCGCACGGATTATTCATTCAGGCGTTGGTGGCATCAATGAATCGGACGTCACGCTTGCTGAAGCGTCAGGCGCTGCGATCATCGGCTTCAATGTGCGTGCCAATAAAGAAGCACGCGATGCTGCTGAGCGAGTGGGTACCGAAATCCGCTATTACAACATCATCTATGATCTCGTTGATGACATTAAACAGGCGATGTCTGGCCTTCTCGCACCGACCTTGCGTGAAGACCGTCTCGGCGAAGCACGCATTCTACAAGTCTTTGCCGTTTCGAAAGTCGGTAAGGTTGCCGGCTGTCTCGTTCAGGATGGTAAAGTCGAACGTGGGGCGAGCGTGCGTCTTATCCGCGACAACGTCGTTATTCACGAAGGCAAGCTCTCGACGCTCAAGCGCTTCAAAGACGAAGTCAAGGAAGTCGGCTCGGGTCAAGAATGCGGTATGGCCTTCGAGAACTATCAGGACATGCGTGAAGGCGACATCATTGAATGCTATCGCGTTCAGGAAATCCGTCGCTCGCTCTGATTATTTTCATTCATTCGCCATGGCGCCTCAACCATCATGGCGAATGAGTTTTCTGCAATCCCCTCTGACCGGTTCAACCCCGGCAAGGTGGAGTGATCAAAATGAAAAAACATAATCCCGTTTCTCAAGGCCCCTCCCAGCGCCAACTCCGCGTGGGCGAACTCGTTCGTCATGTCGTTGCAGACATGGTGATGCGCGGGGACATTATAGATCCCACGATTAAAGGCGCGATCATCACTGTGCCGGAAGTGCGCATGTCGCCGGATCTCAAAATCGCAACGGTTTATCTTTCGTTGCATGATCCCAAACAAGAACAGGCAGCGGTTAAGGCTTTTGCGCGCCAGCATGGTTTCATTCGTCGTGAAGTTGCACATCGCGTTGATTTGAAATTTGCACCCGAATTACGGTTCCGCATTGACGAGACATTGGA
>RFXE01000320.1 GCA_009921785.1 Alphaproteobacteria bacterium | reverse complement strand
AACCGCTGCGTCCGCTCTCGGCGGGCACGCCGTCAAAGAGGCCCATTAAGCCTTCGCACAAAGTGAGTTCGGCATTTTGCGCGGCGTCGATTGCAAGCGAGGCCATTAGTGCAGGGCTCATCGCCCAGGCATCGAGATTGAGGCTCGGTTGACCGCAGGCTGCAGCATGAAAAGCGGGGTCAATATAATCAGGGCCGCATTTCAAACCGCGTACCGCAAGGCCTTTGCGTTGAAAGGCACGTAAGAGGCCGAGCGTGATTGTCGTCTTGCCGGAAGACGAGCGCGGCGCGGCGATGACGAGACCGGGCGCCATCATGAGCGGCCTCCCGATTTGCGTTTGAGGTCGTTCATCCGGTAGGAACCGAGGCGATGAGTGAAGACGATTCCGAAATCACGAAGGCGCCCGCCTTGCGGCGCGGTTGGACAACGGGCACCTGCGCGACCGCTGCCGTGCGCGCGGCTTATACCGCGCTCATCACTGGCGATGCGCCCGCAAGCGTTGATGTGCTCTTGCCGAATGGCTCGCGACCCGTCTTTGCGATTGCGCAGAGCGAACAAGGTGACGGTTTCGCGCGCGCCAGTGTCATCAAAGATGCGGGCGATGATCCTGATGTCACACATGGCGCGTTGATCATCGCGACCGTGCGACGTGGCGCTCAAGGAAGTGGCGTGACGTTCAAAGCGGGGCAGGGCGTCGGCATGGTGACGAAGCCCGGGCTTGTTATTCCGCCCGGTGAACCCGCCATCAATCCGGTGCCGCGCGAGATGATGCGCATCGCGATTGATGAAGCCGCACGTGATCTCTCCGGTCCGCGCGATGTCGAAATTGAAATCGCGATTCCGAATGGTGAAGCGCTTGCTCTGCAAACACTCAATCCGCGCTTGGGCATTGTCGGTGGGTTGTCGATTTTGGGAACAACCGGCGTTGTGGTTCCGTTTTCCTGTGCGGCGTGGATTGCGTCGATCCATCGCGGCATTGATGTCGCGCGTGCGGAAGGCATCACGCATGTTGCGGGTGCGACCGGTCACACATCCGAAAAGGCAATTCAAAAATTTCACACGCTGCCCGAGGTCGCGCTCATCGATATGGGCGATTTCGCGGGCGGCATGTTGAAATATCTTAAAACCCATCCCGTGCAGCATATTACCGTGGGTGGTGGTTTCGCGAAAATGACAAAGCTCGGTCAAGGTCTGCTCGATTTGCATTCGCGGCGCGGTGAAGTGGATTTGAACTGGCTTGCCGATCGCGTGCATGAAGCGGGTGGTGATGCCTCTTTTGTCGAGAGCGTGCGTTCGGCGAATACGGCGAATGAAGTGCTCACCAATTGCACCGCGCGTGGCATTGATATTGGCGCACTGATTGCTGCGGATGCGTGGAAGACAGCGGCGAAAGCGCTCGCCGGTTCGGGCAGTCTGCTCGATGTCGTGATTGTTGATCGCGCCGGACAGGTTGTCGCGCGCACCACTCCACGTGTTGTGTAAAGCAATTGCGCTCATGACGCGGTGCCCCGCCAACCCGGCGTACGGAACCGCCTTTGATAGTCCGCATCATAAAGCGCACTGTTTTTGAACGCGCCGGCGCCCAGCGAACGGCCCACCAAAATCAAAGCGGTGCGTTCGACGGGTGTTTCGGAAAATTGTGCGGCAATGCTTGTCAGTGTGCCGCGTATGATCTGTTCGTCCGGCCAACTCGCGCGATAGACAATCGCCACCGGACAATCGCTTCCATAATGTGGCACGAGTGTTTCGATGACAGAGTCGAGTGTATGGATGGACAGATGGATGGCGAGCACCGCGCCCGTCTTTGCAAAAGCATCGAGCGTTTCGCGTTCCGGCATGGATGAGGCGCGGCCCGGTGTGCGGGTGAGCACAATCGATTGCACAATCTCTGGCCGCGTGAGTTCAACGCCTAGCGAAGCTGCAGCCGCAGCGAAGCTCGGCACACCCGGCGTGATGGTGTAATCAATGCCGAGCGTGTCGAGTAATCGCAGTTGTTCGCCCATCGCGCTCCAGACGGAGAGATCACCTGAATGCAGCCGCGCGACATCATGGCCGTCGTCATGCGCGCGTTTGAATTCCACGCCGATGTCTTCAAGTGAGAGTGCGGCCGTATTGATGATGCGTGCATCTTTCGGGCAATGCGCGAGGATCTCTTGCGGCACAAGCGAACCCGCATAAAGACACACAGGACAGCGCGCGATGAGATCGCG
>RFXE01000319.1 GCA_009921785.1 Alphaproteobacteria bacterium | reverse complement strand
TATACGGTCGTTGTGTCGTGCACCGTCATCTTCTTGTTCTTGTCCTTCACAGTTCCGATTGCACTGGGTCTCTTTGCTCATGGCACGGCGAAATGGAACAAGATGGGTCCATGGGATTTGGGTGCGGGCCTGTTCAAATTAACAGCGGTCCTCTCGATCCTTGGTATGGCCTTGATCTTCTATCTCGGCGTTCAGCCGCCAAATGATATGGCGCTGACCATCACGGTAGGCTTCCTCGTTCTGACGGCGATTATCTGGTTCGTCTTTGAAAACAAGCGTTTCAAAGGACCGCCGATTGGTGACGTGATTGCCAAGCGTCAGGCCGAAATTGCGGCGGCGGAAGCGGCTATCGGCGAGAGATAAATCTCGAATAAAGCAAAAAGAGCGGCGGGAGATTTCTCCCGCCGTTTTTTATTGGGCGCGCGCCGGATCAGGGGCGACGGATATGCCGATATTGTTGCAGGAAGGTCGCCCGTAATCCCCGTGCACCATGACGTGCAAAATAGCTCTGCCATTCGGTGAGCTCATCAAGCGTGAGGCGATAACGCGCGGCGGCATCTTCTATGCTGATCAGCCCCGCATGAATGGCTTCGATTAATTTGGCCTTCCGGCTCATGACCCAACGGGTCTCATGGCTCGGCGGCAAATCCGCAAGCGAAAGATCCGCTACGGCGGTCTGGGATAATGCAGGCATGATACGCAACCTGAAACACACTGAAACGCAACAACTCAGGCGATCCAACGAACAAAAACGAATCACCCAACCTCTTTTTACCACAGGACCTTAAAAATTTATGGTCGAGGGACACAAAAGAAGCCGAAGCCGCCCATTTCCGGCTTGCCAAGGGGGAGGCTGGCGGCTTTCATGCGCCCGGCCATTCCTCCGCGGAATTGTCCCTAACGCCTGAAGTCCGGAGCCGACATGACATCCTCACCCGTTCTTAAAAATGCTGCTGATGCCCTTGCTTATATCCGCAAGCGTGATGTGCCTTATGTCCGCTTGGGCGTGTTCGATATCGATGGCGTGTTTCGCGGCAAATATGTGAACCGTGACAAGTTCGAGAGTGCGCTGGAAAAAGGCTTGGGCTTTTGTGATGTCGTGGTCGGCTGGGATTCGAATGATCAGCTTTATGACAATGTGAGCGTTACGGGCTGGCACACGGGCTATCCCGATGCTGAAGTGCGCATGGTGCCGGAGTCGATGCGCCTTATTCCTTTTGAAGATGATCTCCCGCTCTTCCTCTGCGAGTTCACGGGCAAATGGGAAGATGTTTGCCCGCGTGGGACTCTACGTCGCGTCTTGAAGCGCGCGGCGGACCATGGCTTCCGTGTGAATGCTGCTGCCGAATTTGAGTTTTTCCTCTTTGAAGAAACGCCGCATTCAGTGCGTGAAAAGAATTATAAAAATCTCAAAAACATCACGCCGGGCTTTTTCGGCTATTCGATGTTACGCTCCTCAGTCCATGCCGATTTCTATCGTGATCTTCTCGATCTCGGCCGCAAGATGAATTTTGAAATTGAAGGCTTGCATACCGAAACGGGACCAGGCGTTCTTGAAGCGGCGATCAAAGTTGATGAAGCCTTGAATGCTGCGGATAAAGCTGCGCTCTTTAAAACTTATACAAAGGTGCTTGCACAGAAACGTGGGTGGATGGCATCATTCATGGCGAAGAGCTCACATGAATGGCCCGGACAATCAGGCCATTTACATCTCTCGCTCGCGGACAAGAAAACCGGCCGCGGTCTTTTCTTTGATGCGAAGAAAAAACATAAAATGTCCGACACGATGCGCTGGTTTGTTGGTGGTCAACAGGCCTTGATGCCCGAGCTTTTGGCGATGGTGGCTTCAACGGTAAATTCCTATTCGCGTCTCATTCCAGGCTTTTGGGCACCAACTGATTCCGCTTGGGCGGTTGATAACCGTACGACAGCTTTGCGTGTGATCGAGGGTTCTGAAAAATCGCAACGCGTTGAATATCGCGTCGCGGCTGCGGATATTAATCCCTATCTCGCGCTCGCGGCCGCGATTGGTTCAGGCCTTTACGGTATTGAAAACAAAATCGAACCAGGCAATCCGCAAACGGGTAATGCTTACGAAGCCAAGCTTCCGAAAAATCGTGCATTACCGCGCACGCTTTGGGAAGCGGCACAAAAACTCAAAGCTTCGAAAGCGGCGCGCGATCTTTTTGGCGATGTGTTTGTTGATCACTATGCG
>RFXE01000318.1 GCA_009921785.1 Alphaproteobacteria bacterium | reverse complement strand
GAGGATCGGTTCGATTTTTTAAATTTTGATCCGGCGATCGCATTTTTACACTCACCCATATTGATCGTGATCACAGGACTGGCTTCTGTTTACGGAATCATGACGAGCTTTGGCCGACGGCTGCGCTGGAATTCCGAAGGCATAGACTATCGCGATATGTTTTTTGAATCACGCTTCGTTCGATGGGACGAGATTGATCGTATTGATTTGTGCGCGGCAGTTTTTACGGATGAGATTATTTTGAAAAATAGACCGCGTTTGGTGTTTGCAAAGGTCGCCGGCCGTGCGGGGCTCGACCTGCTCGAAGCCGATGCGCGGGTGAACGGGGTTGAGTTTGTGGCGACGAAGGGAGGCTCAAATCTATGGCGCCGCTGGTTGGGGCAGGCCGATCAAGGGTCTGAGATCAAAAAGAAGGAAACCGAACCCCGCCATCAGAGCGACTGGCAAGATCCTGACGACGCGCCCGACCTCTCCACGCCGGAATGGCAGGCGATTATCGACAAGGTTCCGGTCACACGGGGCGGCGTTGCTAAAGCTCCCAAGGCCACCCAGACCGACGAAAAGGGGCCAAAACCCCTTGACGATCCGCGTCTTCCGTCTTAGCGTTTGCCCCGAAATTTGATGGAGAGGCGCGGTGCGCAAGTTTCTTGTAGTAGTTATGGGGCGTCAGGAGCGGGGCGGAGCTTGATCCGTTAACCCCGAGACTGGCGCTGACCCGACCCCCTCCGACAGGGGGTTTTTTATTGCCTTGAAGCCCGAACCCCGTAAGAGCAACCGGGGCGGCACGGAGAGACGACGATGACTGAGACGATGAGCGGTGCGGAAATGGTGATAAAGGCCCTGCAGGATCAGGGGGTCGAGCATATTTTCGGCTATCCCGGCGGGGCGGTTCTGCCGATTTATGATGCGATGTTTCATCAGGACAAAGTGAAACACGTCCTTGTCCGCCATGAGCAGGGTGCTGTGCATGCGGCTGAGGGCTATGCGCGTTCCTCGGGCAAAGTCGGCTGTGTTCTGGTGACCTCGGGTCCGGGTGCCACCAATGCGGTGACCGGTTTGACCGACGCGATGCTCGATTCAATTCCGCTTGTGTGCATCACCGGCCAAGTGCCGACCCATCTCATCGGCTCGGATGCGTTCCAAGAATGCGACACCGTCGGCATTACACGCCATTGCACGAAGCATAATTATCTCGTGCGCTCGGTCGAGGATTTGCCGCGTATTCTGCATGAAGCCTTTTATGTCGCCTCGAACGGTCGTCCGGGTCCGGTGGTTGTCGACATTCCAAAGGATGTGCAATTCGCGATGGGCAAATATGATCGCCCGAAGGACAATCAGCACAAAACCTATCGTCCGCAGGTCGAAGGCGACATCGAGAAAATTCGTGCGGCTGTTAAATTGATGGCGGGTGCGAAGAAGCCGGTGTTCTACACAGGCGGCGGCGTAATCAATGCGGGTGATGAAGCGTCTGCTACGCTGCGCGAACTCGTGCGCTTGACGGGTTATCCTATCACTTCGACGCTGATGGGCCTTGGCGCTTATCCCGCGGCTGATCCGCAATGGCTCGGCATGCTCGGCATGCACGGCACTTATGAAGCCAATATGGCGATGCATGATTGCGATGTGATGATTTGCATCGGCGCGCGGTTTGATGATCGTATTACGGGACGGTTGAATGCCTTCTCGCCGCATTCGAAAAAAATTCACGTTGATATTGATCCCTCATCGATCAACAAGAATGTGAAAGCGGATATCGGCATTGTGGGCGATTGCGGCCATGTGTTGAAGAGCATGTTGGCAGAATGGAAAGCGCTTGAGAAAGCGCCGGATCGCAAGCGTCTCGATCCGTGGTTGGATCAAGTCAAATCATGGCAGGCGCGTAAATGCCTCGCTTATCGTGGTTCTGATAAAGTCATTAAGCCGCAATATGCGGTGGAGCGTCTTTATGAACTCACCAAAGACATGGATCCTTATATCACGACGGAAGTGGGCCAGCATCAAATGTGGGCCGCACAATATTTCCGCTTTGAAAGCCCGAACCGCTGGATGACATCCGGTGGATTAGGAACCATGGGTTATGGATTGCCTGCAGCGATTGGCGCGCAAATGGCGCATCCGGGCAAGCTCGTGATCGATATTGCGGGCGAAGCGTCGATCCTCATGAATATGCAGGAAATGTCGACAGCGGTTCAATATCGTCTGCCTGTGAAGATTTTCATT
>RFXE01000317.1 GCA_009921785.1 Alphaproteobacteria bacterium | reverse complement strand
GGGCGCGTGTGTCTTGTGCCCGATGGACCATCAACGCGGCACTAAATCAACCGCCGGATCATCGGCAATCAGATTTTGCCCGCCCGCGCCCTGAACTTCTTAGGCAGGGCGGCGCAACCGAGATGGGAATGAAGATCGAATGTCGTCCTGGCCAGCCGATGCCTTCCGCTTTGCGCTTGTTGGCAATCCCAATTGCGGCAAGACCGCTTTGTTCAACATGCTCACCGGCAAGCGCCAGAAGGTTGCGAATTATCCGGGCGTGACGGTTGAGAGCAAACGCGGCCGATTGATTACGCCCTCAGGCCGCAAAATGGTCGCGGTGGATTTGCCCGGCACTTATAGTTTGCGCGGCCGTAGCCCCGACGAAGCCGTGACGCGGCGTGCCATCACCGGCGAGATGGCCGATGAGCCCCGGCCGGATCTGATTATTTGCGTCGTCGATGCTACAAATTTGCGTTTGAGTTTGCGCCTCGCCCTTGAACTCAAAGCCACCGGCGCGCCCGTCATGATTGCGCTTAACATGGTCGATATCGCCAAAGCGCGCGGCATCACGATTGATGTTGAAGGACTCGCGCGCGATATCGGTCTTGCGATTGTTCCAACAGTGGCTGTTGAGAAATACGGCATAGAAGTGCTACTTCGATTCATCGATCAAGCGGCTACCGAAGCGCGCAATTACGGACAAGCACAATGGCATGAGCAAAGTGCTGAAGACGTACGTGCGGCGCATCGCTTTGTGGATGAAAGCGTCAAACGCAATGTAACGACACCTGTTCATGCCGATCGTTGGACGCGGCGGATCGACTCAGTACTGCTCCATCCGGTCTGGGGTATTGTCGCTTTGCTTCTGGTTCTATTTTTGATTTTTCAAGCGGTATTCAGCTGGTCGTCACCGGCCATGGATGCGATTAAATCAGGGTTTGAATTTTTAGGCGATCTTGTAAAAGCCAATTTGCCCCAAGGCATGTTATCGAGCCTTCTCGCGGATGGCGTGATTGCCGGTGTTGGTAGCGTCATTATCTTTTTGCCGCAAATTCTCGTACTATTTTTCTTCATCGTGTTGCTTGAAGATTTTGGCTATATGGCGCGCGCCGCATTTCTCATGGACCGGATCATCGGCGGCGTGGGTTTGCATGGCCGCTCTTTCATTCCGCTTCTATCAAGCTTTGCCTGCGCCATTCCAGGTGTGATGGCGACACGTGTTATTGATAACCGACGCCAGCGCTTTGCGACAATTATGATTGCGCCTTTGATGACCTGCTCGGCGCGTATTCCCGTCTATACGCTCATCATTGGTGCATTTATTCCGGACACGCGTGTTTACGGCTTCATCAATGTACAAGGCCTTGTGATGTTCGGACTTTATGCCGCCGGAATCATTTCGGCCTTTCTTGTGGCGTGGGTTTTCCGTGTGATTGTGTGGAGCGGAAAAAGCGAACCCTTCATCATGGAATTGCCAAGCTATAAGCGCCCGTCGCTGCGGAGCGTGATCATCAATGTTTTACAGCGCGGCTTTGTGTTCTTGCGCCGCGCAGGCACGACCATTCTTTCTATGATGGTGTTGATCTGGTTCTTGGCAAGTGTACCCGGGGCGCCTGAAGGCGCAACTGATCCGGCGATCAATTATTCCTTTGCGGGTTTGATCGGCCATCTGTTGCAGCCCATGCTCGCGCCAATCGGATTTAACTGGCAGATTGCGATGGCGCTTATTCCCGGCATGGCCGCCCGCGAAGTGGCGGTAGGTGCTTTAGCAACTGTTTATGCTATCGGTTCGGATGAAGGCGCCTTGTCAAATGTGATTGCACTACATTGGCCGCTTGCCACCGGCTTGTCACTACTCGCTTGGTATGTATTTGCCCCGCAATGCGCATCCACTCTTAGCGTGGTCAAACGCGAAACCAATTCTTGGCAATGGCCGCTTGCGATGTTTATTTATCTAACAGCCCTTGCCTATATCGCCGCCTTCATTGTCTATCAGACAACGATCTCTATCACCGGATAAAGGGACGAGTTAATGTCCACACTGACAGAGATGATGATTGTCTACGCGCTTGTTGCCGCAGCTTTTCTCTATGTCGCGCGTGGGTGGATCATGAAATTTGTATTCAAAAAAGCAGCGCAAAATGAAGAAGGTTGCGGCTCATGCGAGAGTGGCGCGTGCTCATCATGCAAGGCGCATGTATTCATTGATCAGAAAATCGTCTGACGTATTTTTACTTAGACCTTACAATTAACACATCGAAGCGCGG
>RFXE01000316.1 GCA_009921785.1 Alphaproteobacteria bacterium | reverse complement strand
AAGAACGATCTTGCGTTCAGCCAGGGCCTTCAGCGTCTTTGGATCTTGCGCCGACTTTACGCCGTGGCCGATGCGGTCGGGCTCAAGGTTCTTGATCACGTCGAGCACCTCGCTCACGGGGCCGGACTCGCCGGTGTGCACGGTGATGCCGAGGCCGGCGAGGCGAGCGCGGCGGAAGAGCTTCTTGTACTCGGCGACTTTGAAGTTATTGGACTCTGGGCCGGCAACGTCGATACCGACGATGCCGCGGCTCTTCCAGGCGATCGCCTTCTCCACGATGATCTCGTTCTGCGCGTAGGTGAAACCGCGATCAAGACAGAGGATGAGACCTGGCATCACCGGGTACTCCAGCGCGGCACGGTCGGCGCCGCGAATTGCCGCGGCGATGATGTGATCAAGGTCTTGCTCGCCGTTGCGATTGCGCTTCATCGGATTAAAGCGCAGCTCCATGGTGGTGATGTGGTTCTTGCGATAGGCACCAGCGACCACCTCGTACACGGAGCGCTCGACCGCGATTGGAGATGACTGAATCAGTTCGGTCCAGTGGAAGAGGTCGAGGTAACCGTTGAAGCTGCGGGTACGCTTGGCCCCTGCGGTGATCATCTTGCGGAAGGCCCAGTAATCCTTTGATGGGAGACGAATCCCCTGGGAGTGCGCAATCCCCCACATAATCGCGGGCGTCACGCACTTGATAACGCTTAGCTTCTTTGCCCGGATGAGGGCGATGAAAAATTGCCACGCGACCATCCCGCTCGAACCGCACACGCGACCCCGAGCCTTCAATGATGCGGCAGCCCAGCGCCAGTAAAAGCCGCTCAATATCCACCCACTGCACGGATGCCGGCGTGGGCGTTGAAAAAAGAGCAACCAAAGTCCGGCGATGACGCGCGTTCATCGCGAAACGATAACCCTGCGCTATCTTATAATGCAATCAAAATATGATTGCAACCTTACGCCGTAGCGCCGCTTTTCAGCAATTTATAGGTGATGGAATCGATGAGCGCCTGGAAGGACGCGTCAATGATATTGCCGCTGACACCGACCGTGGTCCAGCGTTCACCAGTTTTATCGGCGGTTTCAATGAGAACGCGCGTGACGGCGTCCGACCCGCCTTGAAACACACGGACTTTATAATCGACGATCGCGAGCGTTTCGATATGACGCTGATATTTGCCGAGATCTTTGCGCAAAGCGAGATCCAACGCGTTGACGGGGCCATTGCCTTCCGCCGCTGAAATCAAGACATTGCCGCCGACATTCACTTTGACGAAAGCTTCAGCGACCGTTTCCGTTTCGCTGCCTTCAACAAAGCGGCGCTCGACATTCACGCTGAACCGCTCGACACGGAAAAATTCCGGTACCTCGCCGATGATCCGTCGGGCAAGCAAAAAGAAACTCGCATCCGCACCTTCATAGGAATAACCTAAACCCTCGCGTTCTTTCACCTCATCAAGAAGACGCGTGACGCGCGGATCATCTTTTTTGACAGCGATGCCAAGACGTTCAAGTTCAGCCAGAATGTTCGAGCGGCCCGCTTGATCGGACACAAGCACTTTACGACGATTGCCGACGCTTTCAGGCGCGACATGTTCATAAGTCTGCGGATCTTTCATCACGGCTGATGCGTGAATGCCCGCCTTCGTCGCAAAGGCCGATGCGCCGACATAGGGCGCATGACGATTGGGCGAGCGATTGAGAATTTCATCGAGCCCGCGTGAAACCTGCGTGAGTCTTTTTAAGGCCTCATCATTTACACCGGTTGAAATATGATTTGAAAATTCGGTTTTCAGTTTCAACGTGGGGATAATGGTTGCGAGATTCGCATTGCCGCAACGCTCGCCAAGCCCATTCAATGTGCCTTGGATTTGACGTACACCGGCGCGCACAGCCGCAAGTGAATTCGCCACGGCCTGCCCCGTATCATCATGCGCATGAATGCCGAGATGATCGCCCGGAATCTGTTTGATCACTTCAGCGACGATGCGCTCGATTTCATGCGGTAAGGTGCCGCCATTCGTATCACAGAGCACAACCCAGCGCGCCCCCGCGTCATAGGCGGCTTTCGCAACGCTCAACGCATAGGCGGGATTGGCTTTGTAGCCGTCGAAAAAATGTTCGCAATCCAGCATGGTTTCACGACCGGCTTTCACGGCCGTCAACACGCTATCGCGCACACTGTCAAGATTATCTTCAAGCAAGGCCTCAAGCGCAACGCGCACCTGATAATCCCAAGCTTTGCCAACATAGCA
>RFXE01000315.1 GCA_009921785.1 Alphaproteobacteria bacterium | reverse complement strand
CATTGTTGACTGGCGGCGCGACCAGATTGAACGCAAAAATGTCCGTATCGTGATGAATACTTATGCGGACCGCCGCATAGTTCTTGCTGAAAATCCCGATGTCGTGATCATAGCCTCGGGCGGTATGCCGAATATCGGTTGGATCGATGGTTTCGAACATTGTGTGAATGTGTGGGATTTTATCGCTACACCCATTCCGCGTGGCGATGACGTGATCGTTTATGACGGCACAGGGCGCCATCCGGCACCGCAGGCAGCCGAGGCGGCGCGTATGGCGGGACGCAATGTCAGCCTGTTTTCGATCGATGGCAGCATCGCGCAGGAATTGAGTTATGCGGAGCGCATCATATGGAAGAAGAAGATGTATTCACTCGGTGTGTCGATGCAGTTTGACCATGAGCTTGTTCACCTTCGGCAAAAAGGAAACCGCACATGTGCCGTTTTCCGCAATATGGCGACGCAGGAACTCGTCGAGCGCGAGGCAGACCACATTGTGGTCGAGCACGGCACCGAACCGCTGGATGAATTGTACCTGGAATTGCGCGGAGAGTCCGTCAATGACGGTGTCACGGATCTGCACAGACTTGTCGCCGTCGAGCAGCAATTGCAACCACCCACAATGGCCGGATTTGAGTTGTATCGGGTTGGCGATGCGGTCGCGAGCCGGAATATCCATTCCGCGATTCTTGATTCACTGCGGTTGTGCTCGGCCTTGTGAGTGTCGGTATTGGCCGGTATATTCTTTTATATCGAAAGCGGTTTGATTATCACGTACGGGTCCCATGAACATTCGCCAATTGGAAGCATTCAGAGCCGTTATGCTTGCCGGATCGACAATAGGTGCCTCGAATCTGCTGCAATTGTCGCAATCGGTCGTGAGCCGATCCGTGCTGGCACTCGAAGCATCGTTTCAGATGACTCTTTTCGACCGCACGTCCGGCCGTCTTGTGCCTACCCGAGAAGCTGAAATGATTTATGCGGAAATTGAAAAGGCCTTCAATCAGTTTGAAAAAATTGAAGAAGTTGCACGCGAGATCAGAAACGCCGATCGCGGGTCGATCAATATCGTCTCGCTTCCTATGCTGGGGCTGGGCTTTATTCCGGACGTGATGAACGAATTCAATATTAATCATCCGAATTCGAAGGTTATGTTGAAACTGCAACTTTCTCCTAAGGTACAGGAAATGACCGCGAGCCAGTCGATTGATCTCGGCTTTGTAGAATATTCATTCCAGTCGCCAAGCCTTGATTCACCCGGTGTCGTGTCCGAAGAATTCTGCAACGTACCCTATCTGCTCGGCGTGCCTGCCGGCCATACTTTGGCGGCGCGTGAAACGGCGACAGCAGCCGATCTTCGCGGCGAGCGTTTTATCGCACTCACCAGCGATTCAACAGCCCGTATCCAGATCGAACGTATTTTTTCGACCCTCGATATCAGTCGCGATTATTCGCTTGAAACGCAGATAATGGCAGTGGCAGCAAAATTGATTTCGAACGGTCTATGCATCGGTCTTGTTGATCCGTTTACGGCCTGGGATTTTCGCGACAGGGGAATCGTGACCTTGCGCTTTGAGCCGACCATTTATCTGCGGATTGGGCTCCTGTATCCCGCTCACCGCGCATTGACACGGATTTCGAGCGAGTTTCTGCAATCCACCAAATCACAACGCAACAAAATATTCGAGGCAATTTATCCATCTGGCTATGCATGATACTTTGTGTCGCTAGCATGGCCCAGAATGGAATCTATTTTAGGGTTTGAAAACAGATGATCAACAAAGCAGATATTGTCATTGTAGGCGCAGGAATCACTGGTTGCTCGGCTGCTTTGGCGCTGGTGCGGCGGGGTTTGAAAGTTTATGTTTTCGAACGCGGAGTGATCGCATCGGAGCAATCAAGTCGGGCATGGGGTTTTATCCGGCAACAGGGACGGCATGAAGCCGAGATCCCTTTGGCAGCGGAAGCTAACGGGCTTTGGATCGAATTGACGAAACGTTATGGTTTCGAGGCGACGAATTTCACGCAAGGCGGAATTCTCGTTCCAGCAGAAAGTGAAGCCGATTTGGAGCAGGTGGAAGATGCACATCGGACGGCGAGCCGTTTCGGTGTTCAAACGAAGCTTTTGAATCGTGACGATCTCAGGGATCTGTTGCCTCAAATGGCCGGTTCCTGGCGCGGCGGACTTTTTACACCTGGTGATGCGCATGGCGAGCCGGGGCTTTCAACGCGATCAATCGCCCGCGCAGCGGT
>RFXE01000314.1 GCA_009921785.1 Alphaproteobacteria bacterium | reverse complement strand
GGCCATCGCCCATATAGACATCATCAACCATCGTCTCGCCGTAAATTCGTGGGCCTGCCAAAGCAAAGCCGAGCGCGCCGGCCATTGCCGCTTCGGGCCATCCCGCATTGGGTGAGCGATGCTTGCGCGCATCACGTAATACGGTCGTGAACGCATCGATAGATGATGCACCACGCACAAAAAGAGCCGCGAGAATAAACAACAAAGCTGAGAGGCGCGAGCAGGGGAGATTAACAAGATCATCCAACCGCGCGGCGGCCCAACCGAAGGCGTGATATTTTTCGTTCTTATGACCAATCATACTGTCAGCTGTATTGATGGCTTTATAGAGAACGCCGCCGGGTAGCCCAAGGCAAGCCGTCCAGAAAATCGGGGCAACGACGCCATCAGAAAAATTTTCTGCAAGACTCTCGATGGCCGCACGACTGATACCCGCTTCATCAAGTGTGTCGGTTTTTCGCCCGACAATCATGGACACGGCTTTGCGTCCGCCTTCGACGCCGTTTTGTTCAAGCGCATCGGCCACTGCGCGCACATGTTCATCAAGGCTTCGCTGCGCGGGGAGTGTGGCTGCGATCACGATGATGACCAAAAGGCCAATGGCATATTGGCCAAGCCCGAGATCAAGCATGATTGCGATGCCCCCCGTGACACCGAGAAGAATCAACAGGGCGACGACCCCTGTGAGACGGCGCACAAAAAAAGACCAGTCTAGGCGGTTGAGACTGCGGTCAAGACGGGCTATCAACCCGCCGATCCAGGTGACCGGATGACCGATGGCGCGGAAGAGCGCTTGCGGATACCCCAAGAGCCCTTCGAGTAGGAGTTGAGTAGCCGCAATGAAAAGCGAACCCGTAATCATTGATCCCCTCGACCCGCAACGGGCCCTTGAAAGCCTTGTTATTCATGGCGGCCGCTTGTTTGACGCCCGTCATGCCTTCCCGAAGGCGCCTGAACCCTGGATCGATCTGTCGACCGGGATCAACGCAGCGCCTTATCCGGTGGGGGAGGTATCTGAGGCATCATGGACCCGATTGCCAGAGGAAAATGAAATCCGCGCGCTTGAGGCCGCCGCCGCCCACACATTCGGTGCGCGATTCGAATCCTCGGTGATTGCGGCGCCCGGCACCGAAACCTTGATCCATCTTTTGCCGCGTCTGTTCCCCGCACGCCATGTGGCGATTCTGGGCTTTACCTATTCCGAATATAAAATCGCCTATGAAACGGCGGGTGCTGTTGTCGATATTGTCGATACGATTGAAGAGCTTCTCTCTTCTGATGATTACGACACGATTGTAGTTGTTAATCCAAACAATCCCTGTGGCCGTCTTGTCGATCCAAAACATCTGACATCCCTTGCCAGCAAGCTCGCGCGCAAAGGCGGACGCTTGGTTGTTGATGAAGCCTTCATGGATTTGATGGAAGATGCGGCGAGCTTTGTGCACCGCTTGCCGAATGAAGGCGCGGTGATTTTGCGCTCCTTTGGTAAAACGTTCGGCCTCGCCGGATTGCGTTTGGGTTTCGCGCTCGCGGGATCTCATGACGGTGATAAAATTCGCGCGGCGCTCGGCTCATGGCCGATCTCTGGCGCCTCGATTGAAATTGGCTTACGCGCTTATGGCGACACGGGTTGGCTGACCGCCACAATGGCGCGGCTTGAGGAAGATTGCGAAGAGCTTGATGCGGTAATCGAGAAACTTGGCATGACGGTTATTGGTGGCACACCGCTTTATCGTTTGGCTGAGGGCGATAATGCCCAAGATGTGTTTCAACGTCTCGCGCAATCGGGCATTCTTGTGCGCGCGTTCAAAGACAAACCGAACTGGTTGCGCTTCGGCATTCCCGGTGGCGATCCAGAAGTGTGGGACACGCTGATTGAGCGCGTGAGGCGCCTACTGCCGCGGTGAGTTTCAACGCGGGTTGAACTCACACCCGCTCGACAAAACTGTCGAGCACTATTTAAATGTGAATGCAGCACATGAGTTGAACAGCGGTATGAGCGAGGGAGATCGCTAAAGAATGCCGGACGCCCTGTTGAGAAACAGCAAGGACATTGTCAGGCGCTTACAAGCGGAAGGCTGGACGCTCTTGCGAATTACGGGCTCCCATCACCATTTCGGTAAAGAGGGCGTTCGCTTTATTGTAACAGTTCCCCACCCGAAACGGGATTTGCCCGTCGGTACGGTGCGGGCCATTTACCGACAGGCAGGCTGGTTGTAGATTGCGCAATATGACAACCTATATCGGCAT
>RFXE01000313.1 GCA_009921785.1 Alphaproteobacteria bacterium | reverse complement strand
GGAAGACAATTTGGTCGGCCGGTCAGGGTGTCGGATCAATTGATGATTGTCCGACAACCGCCGCTCTCTGCGCTGCCATGATTGCTGATTATAAAGCGGCCTTTCACAAAGCCGCTTCAGATCCCTTTATCTGATCATCGATCCATTCAACGCGGCATCATGCGCGAGAAGATTTTCGTATCATCGACGAATTGATGTTTCAGCGCCGCGAGCACATGCAGGCCCAGTAAAGCCAAAGCAACATTGCTTCCAAGTTTATGTAAAATGATGACCTTAATCGGAATCGCGGGTGCTAAAGGAAAATCCATCAATCCAAAAAGATTGAGGCCCATGACCTGTGGATGTTTCGCAAGAAAGCTCGGCAACCCAAGCCAACCCGTAATCGGCAACCCAATCATCATCACATAAAAGAGACCATAGATAATGGTCGCGAGCTTTTTCTCCCAAGGCTTCACGGTTTCAGGCAAAGCCGGTGGTGGGTTGGCGATACGCCAGGCAAGGCGGATCACTGAGAGGATCAAAATTGCGATGCCGAGATTGATGTGCAAATTAATCAGGGTAAACGTGCCTGCACCCGTCTCCTCGCTAATTCCTTTCTTGAGCTCCATCATGTCTTCACCAAGAAGCAGCATGCCAATGAGGAGGATTGCCATCAGCCAATGCAATATGATAGCGACACGGTCGTAATTTGTGCGGGGCACTGCGGTCATCGTTTTTGTCCTCATAGCGGTCGAAAGAATATCGAGTTGCAGACATTCAATGAGTTTGGTCGATTTTCCAGATCATGTGGTCTTGTCGAAGGGGCCATGGACTGTCAACCGAGTCTTTCGAACAGCTTCACCTCCACGAGATCCATTCTCCGCAAGAGCAAAATTAGTAGCTCCCTGAGTACCATCTTTTGAGTTTCACCCCACGTCCACATCCACACAGGCTCTCCGCTAAGGATCCTGCAAGAGCATTATGACATGATTGATAAAGACACTCTCCTCAAACATCTCCGTGAAGACGTCTATTGCCGCATCGGCGCATCGCCTATTCACGGGGTAGGTGTTTTCGCTATCCGTCCGATCCTGAAAGGTGTCGATCCGCTCAAAAGCCTCGTGCCGCGTGATGAAGTCGAGTTGACAAGCGCTGATCTTGAAGGCCTACACGAAGGTGTCTTGTCACAAATGGAGAAGTATTGCTTCTTCGAAGGCGATCAAGTCCTGGCCTCGGCGAATGGCCTCAACACCGTTGATATGGCGATCTACATCAACCATTCGAAATCGCCCAATCTTCGGCTGGTTGCTCCGGGGAAATTTGAAACCATCCGGGCAGTAAAAGAAGGCGAAGAACTGGTGATGGACTACGACATCACCTTCGGCGAAACACATCATTTCGACTGAGCCACGGCGCAAAACAAAAGGCCCCGTATAAGGGGCCTTTTTAATTTCAGCTTGATAAAGACTATGACGCTGATGGCGTGCGCCGGATCAACCGGCGCGACGCATCCTCATCACAGGACGTGGCTGTTCGCGATAGACGCGGTTCCAATCCGACATTCTGAAATCCGTATGGAGCGGCGATGTCAGATCGAGCGCCAAAGGATCATCGAGTTCGGTCAATACGAGCGAATAGATCGGCTCGAGATCGGTAACGAACAGGCTCTTATAGCCATAATCGCCAACCGGACCGAGATTGTAATAGCGGAGATTGTTCCGCTGTGCCCAACGCGAGGCGAGAAGGCACGCATAGATACCGGGCGACTTGTTTTTGAAATCCCGGTTCCATTGGCAGAAGCTACCATAGAGCTGATTATATTTCGGCAGTACAACTGAGACGTCTGTCAGCACCAATTCGCCTTCCGGGGAATGGACGTGAATGACAAGCACATCGAGCGTGCGCACATAATCAATGAAGCCTTCGATCTCGCGATCATCGATATAGCAGTTCTCAAAATGAGTGCCGCCCATCTCATAGAGATCATCGAAAGTGAGCGTCGATCCCGCGATCACCGTCTCCGTGACGGTGAAATTACGGAACATCTTATCGAGCTCATGGAATTTTCGACGGCGACGCTCATCGGCCCAGAAGGCCGGAGACTTGGTGTCGACGAGACCATAATGGTCATTGATCGGAACACCGAACGAGCTGTCCGGAGGCAGCGCGTAAACAATAAAAGGACGCGGAACACTCGCCAACATCTCCTCATTGACCTCAATATAAGGACAAAGAGCATCCCAGCGAGTCGTATAATAAACGAGATCGTTAT
>RFXE01000312.1 GCA_009921785.1 Alphaproteobacteria bacterium | reverse complement strand
AATTTTTCCGGGATCAACGCCTTCGACAAGCAAACGTAAGAGCCGTTTAACGAGCACATGGGTTTTACCTGATCCCGCATTCGCCGCCACAAAGGCCGACGCCTTAGGATCGGAAGCGCGTCGTTGTTTGATTTCGGTGTCATAACGAAGGGTGTCGGCGCTCATTCGTCATCGCCTCCTTCGTCGCCACCGCGTGACCACTCTTTCACGCGCGCTAAATGATCATAATCACCAAACCGTCGCGCAAATTCCGCAATGGGACGCGATAAGAAGGGATGGCCCTTGTTCCAATGTGCGTCGATCATGGCGGTGAAATCTGAGAAATGCCGGTCGATCAGTTCACCGAGTGTACCGTCTTCGGGTTTGATGAATTTCTCATCGCCGCGCTTCTTGCCGCCAAGCTTTATATAAAGAAGCGCGCTGCTCTTTCGAGCGCCGATCTCTTCGAAGCCGCCTTGCTGGGCAATTGCGGCTTCAAGCGTTAATTGCGGCGCGATGCCAACGCGTATCTGCTTCGGTGAAGGCGGCTGTCCCGTTTTATAATCGATGAAAACGGCCGTGCCGTCTTTTAATATTTCAATGCGGTCAGCGCGCGCGGAGAGCCGGAAAAGGTTATTGTCGCCAAGCGCAATATCAATATGGCCCGATTTTTCCGTTAGTAAGGGCGCTGAGAGTTGCGCACGTCTCTTCTTTTCCCATGCGATTAACCATTCCGCCGAGGCGCAAAAGCGTGGCCACCAGAAGGCTTCGAAATCGGGGCGACCTGCGAGCGGTGCAAAATATATTTTTCCGAAGGCAAGGAGATGGTCCAACGCGTCATTCGGCAAGGCTTCAGGAAAGGCCTGTGTAAAGGCATTGATCGCATCATGTGTCATCGTGCCGAGATTGGAAGCACTAATGTCACGCCCGATGAGATCAAGCGGATCAAGTTTCAAAACATAACGCGCATAGATCGAATAAGGATCACGACGCAGCGTTTCAATTGAGGTTACCGAAAGACGCTTTGGCAATTGGCCACGCGGCGGTACGGGCTTGGGTTGCGGGAGTGAGGGCGTAGCAGGTCCGGCATCCAAGCGATACGCAAGATCAAGATAAACATCGCCGCGTGTCGTGAGAGTTCTGTAACGGGCTTCACCTGTCAGCGCGCGTAGCCTTTGGAGAAAGCGCGAGGCAACCATAGGCTGCCCGCCGCGTTTGCTCGCGCGTGTGATTACGGCGTCTCTAACGCCCAGCGCAGAGACAAAATCATGTGCGGTTTGTCCAATGCGGCGCTCGGGCGAAGGTAAGCCGAGTGCTTCGCGTGCGGGACGCGTGAGAAACGGATCAGAACGCGTTTGCGGCGGCCAGATTGTCTCATCGAGCCCTGCGAGAATGACACGATCAGGATGAAGCAAACGCGCTTCAAGCAAACCAAATATACCAATCCGCGGATGGGGGCGAATGGAGTGATTGATCATGACCCCGCGCATCAAGCGATTGAGAAAGGGCGGAAGGTCGTAAATGCCTGCTTCAATTAATCCGGTTGAAATAGGCGCTGCGGAAGCAAGAAGATCAAGCAATTCGGCAGCGCCATCGAGTGCTTCAAAATGCTGCGGCTCATTATTCGTTGCCGCAACCAGATAAAGCGCTTCAGCCAAGGCTTCAAGCTGTCGCGCAAGGTCTTGGCCGGCCGTTTCAAATCGCCTTTCGATCACATTAAAAGTATCGAGAAGGCGTACTGCCGATTCGAATTCTTTTTTCTTCAGGCGTTGCACAGGACGCGGTTTGAAGTGCCCATCTGTATCAGTACTTTCGCGTGCCAGAGTCGCCTTTAAACCAGAAAGACCTTTGTCCCGCAACGGATCGCGCGCCAAAGTGAGGTCAATCACGTTCCGTGCGTTCACATAATCAGTATCATCAAGACTTAAGCGCGCATTAGGATGATCAAGCAGTGCCATCAAAGGCACAACATCAAAATCATGCGCTAAAACTTGCGCAAGTGCTGTGGCCAATCGACCCGCTTTGGAATCACTTAAAGATTGACCGGCTGAATCGCTGGCTTCAATGGACCAACGTTTGAGTTCAGCGCTGACACGCGCAGCGAGCGACCGATCCGGTGTAATGAGCGCTGCCGTTTTATCCGGTGTTTCAAGTATTTCGCGCAACGCGATCGCAATGGCGAGGGCCTCTTCACGCTCATGTTGTGCTTCGATAATTGTGAGGCCATCAAGCGCATGATCGAGCAACATATCGGTCACGCGTTGTGTTGCTGATTTCCATTTATC
>RFXE01000311.1 GCA_009921785.1 Alphaproteobacteria bacterium | reverse complement strand
AGACGTACAATCGCATCGAGCAATACAAGGGCTGCTGGTTCGCCACCGGAGAGAATGTAATCGCCGATTGAAACTTCAGTTAAGTTTCGGCCTTCTATCGCGCGCTCATCAACGCCTTCAAAGCGACCGCAGATGATCACCACACCATCGCCGCTTGCAAACTCACGCACCCTGTCTTGCGTGAGCGGCTTGCCGCGCGGTGACATCAGCAAACGTGGACGTGTGTCTTTTGTATCGACAACAGAATCAAGCGAAGCAGCAAGCACATCGGCACGGATGACCATGCCTGCACCGCCACCGGCCGGTGTGTCATCCACTGCGCGATGTTTGCCTAAGCCATGATCGCGAATATCATGCGCTGTGAGTGACCATGTGCCTTGTTTTAATGCCTCGCCCGCAAGAGAAAGACCAAGTGCGCCCGGAAACATATCCGGAAACAGCGTGAGCACATCAGCGCGAAAGCCGCTCATACCTTCGGCTCCTCTTCGCCCTCAATGCTCTCGGGAAGAATGACGGTGATCGTCTCATTCTCAAACTGAATGCGCGGCACATTCGCTTTTGTGAACGGCACCAGCACTGTGTCGCGTTGCTGAGGGAGCGTGAGTTCGAGAAGATCACCGGCGCCGAAATTATGAAGCGCCGTGACGCGAGCGAAAGCGACACCGGCTTCATCGATCGCATTCAATCCGATGAGATCAGCGTGATAAAATTCATCTTCATCAGGCGGCGGCAATTGATCGCGCGTCACAAAAATTTCTTTACGCGTGAGAGCCGCAGCTTTGTCGCGATCCGATACGCCTTCGATCGCCACGACGACCATATCGTCCTTAATCGGCCTTATGGATTTGATACGAAAACGCCGCTCTCCGGTTTCATCCGTAAGCGGCGCATAATCGGCAATCGCAAGCGGATCACCTGTATAGGATTTAAGCCTCACTTCTCCGCGCACGCCATGTGGCGCACCAAAGATGCCCACCGCGATGCGCGAAGAAGAAAGAGCTTTTGCCATAGGCCGAATTACTCGGCTGCCGGTTCTGCCGGAGCGGCAGCCTTCTCGGCGGCTTCTGCAGCAGCCGCCGCAGCGGCATCAAGACGTTCTTGTGCCTTCTTCTTCGGCTTCATCTTTTCAGGATTGCTGCGTGCCTTGCGCTTCCACAAGCCAGCCGCTTCCAAGAAACGTTCAACGCGATCGGTTGGCTGCGCACCCTTGGCGAGCCATGCTTTCGCTTTGTCACCATCAAGCTTCACGCGTTCAGCCGAATCCTTCGGCTTCATCGGATCGAATGTGCCGATCTTCTCGATGAAACGGCCATCGCGCGGATAGCGGCTGTCGGCGACAACGATCGAATAGTGCGGACGCTTCTTTGCACCACCGCGTGCGAGACGAATTTTTACTGACATAGTTTAAGTTCCTTGGTTGCGTTTAGGTTGGTAGGTTTCGGTAAAAAGGGTTTTGGTGGTCGGTCTTAGGTCTTTGGACAGTTCATCGACTGCCTAAGCCCTACTGCCAAATTTTTTCATTTCTTCTTCCCTCCGAACGGATTGAATCCGCCAAGACCGGGAAGACCCGGGCCTTTCGGTAAGCCGCCAGGAAAAGGGGGAAGTCCTTGGGGTGCCGCGCCTTTTGTGCCCGGAAATTCCGGCAAGCCGCCGCCACCCATTTTCTTTTGCATCTCGGCAATTTCTTCCGGCGAGGGAATGGCGCCGGAAGTCGGCATGCCGCCACCAAGACCGAACATGTTGGCGAGACCGGCCATCGGCCCGCCGCGTTTGTTCTGACCCATCATCTTCATCATATCGGCCATTTGCCGATGCTGTTTCAAAAGACGATTGACGAGTTCCACCGACACACCGGCACCCGAAGCGATGCGCTTCTTGCGCGAGGCTTTGAGCACATCCGGATTTTTGCGTTCACCCGGTGTCATCGAATTGATGATGGCGACTTGTTGCTTCACAACTTTGCCATCGAGATGCGCCGCCGAAATCTGATTTTTCATTTTGGCGATGCCGGGGATCATGCCCATCAAACCGCCGACGCCGCCGATCTTTTCAATCTGCTGCAATTGATCACGCATATCAGTGAGATCGAACTGGCCTTTGCGCATCCGCTCGGCGGTGCGCATCGCTTTTTCCTGATCGATATTCTCAACCGCTTTTTCGACGAGCGACACAATATCGCCCATGCCCAAAATGCGGTTGGCGATACGCGCGGGATGAAACTCTTCGAGCGCATCCATTTTTTCGCCGACACCGACGAGCTTGATCGGCTTGCCGGTGACC
>RFXE01000032.1 GCA_009921785.1 Alphaproteobacteria bacterium | reverse complement strand
ACCAACAGGGTGACGGTTGAAGGCCGAATAGCGGCCCGTGAGATGATGTTCGAGTTGCCGCTCGATATCGGCTAAAAGGCTGGAAGCGCCGACGCGAAAGAGATGGGGCTCAAGCCATTCTCGACCCAGTTCTTCTTTCATCATGATTTGATAATTGAGCACATCTTTTGCGGCTGAAATGCCACCCGCCGGTTTGAATCCAACTTTAATACCGGTGAGCTGATGAAACTCGCGGATCATACGCAGCATCACCAAAGACACGGGCAGTGTCGCATTGCTTGTTTCTTTGCCGGTCGATGTCTTTATAAAATCAGCACCCGCCATCATGCAGACCATTGAGGCCTTGGCGATGTTTTTGAGTATTTTAATATCGCCTGTCGCGAGAATCGCTTTTACATGCGCGTCGCCACAGGCTTCGCGGAAATCGCGCATCTCGTTATAAAGCGCTTGCCAATTTCCGGTGAGGACATGTTCACGCGTGATTACAATATCAATTTCTTGCGCGCCATCCTTTACAGAGGCTTCGATCTCGCGCAGTTTAACATCATGCGGTACAAGCCCTGCCGGAAAGCCGGTTGAAACTGCAGCCACAGGAATGCCTGAGCCTTGTAATGCTTCTACCGCGGTTGCAACAAAACGATGATAGACGCAGATCGCGCCCGTTTTGATGTGATGATCCGCCATGCCGAGCGCATCAAGCAATTCTGCACGTACGGGCTGCATTGCCTTCGCGCAAAGTCGCTTCACGCGGCCAGCGGTGTCGTCGCCATTCAATGTTGTGAGGTCGATGCAGGTGATGGCTTTTAAGAGCCACGCGGCTTGGGCGTCTTTTTTTACACTGCGGCGGCCCGGCAGGCTCGCCGTGCGTCGTTCAACAGCCGAAAGATTCACGCGAATCCCGTCAATCCAATCCGCATCAAACGGTCTTGGCGCGTTGCGCGTCCCCGTCTTGGGCGGTGAATGAAGCGTGTGGAGAGAGGCAGAGTGTGACATGATGCGGGCGACGTTAAGGGTCGTCCGCACCCCTTGTCAATTTACACGCGGTTTTCTTCTTTTTAGACGGTCAGCCGATCGTCAACCGCCATTACACCGGGCACGCTCCATGCGGCCTTCTCGACAATCTCCCGCTCACGCCAATCATTGACCTTGCCTTCAAGCCGAACGCCCGAATCCGTGACGGTAATCCGGATGGCATTCGCCTCAACTTCAGCCGAACGTTTCAACGCGTCCTGAATTTTTTGCTTTACATCGTTGGGTTGAACACGGGCTTTGATTGTAATCAGATTGGTGATGCCAGTAACGCCGGAAATCTTACGAACGCCCGACTCGGCAGCCACGCGTTGGAAATGCCACGGCACTTCACCCGACAATGTCACCCAACCGCGTTCCACCTTCACAGTCAGCTTGCCCTCAGGCAACGTCGTATCCCATGTGATAATATTCACGCAGCGCCGTGCAATCTCGTCATCATTAATTTTCTTATCGGTCGAATAGCGAATTTCAATTTCTTGCGCGATAGCATGGACGCCTTTTACGCGTCGGGCAGCACGTTCTGCGGCCATTTTTTCGGCATAGCTCGTGACATGGCCCGATAGGGTGACGATGCCATCTTTCGCGGCGACACCAATATTGGAGGCGTCAAGCGAAGGTTCGAATTCAAGTTCATCGATAATCAATTGACGAAGATCGCTGTCACTCATGGCGCATGCTCCTCATGGGTTAAGTTTAGAGATATAAAATTGATAAACTTGCGAGGGGTTTTCAGTCATTGACGAAAATCAAAACTCATCCATGAACATAGGTCCCGGGCGCTGCTTCAAGTGCGGGATAGCCAAGCTTTGCATTGTCCTGAGGTGGAGGCGCTCCGCACTCAGGTGCAAGCGAATCGAGCCATAAAAACCATGCCGGCCACCATGATCCTTCGATCGGTTGATGCGCCTCAAACCATGTTTCAGGGTCGCTATAGGATGCGTTTTTTTGTTGTGTCCCCAGCCGATAATGACGTCCGCTTTGACCCGGGGCACTGACAATGCCTGCATTATGGCCCCCTTTAGTCAAAACAAATGTAACATCACTTTCGGCGGCGAGATGTAGCTTATAAACCGAGCGCCAGGGTGCGACATGATCCCATTCGGTACCAACGAGAAATATAGGAGTCGTTATGTCCCTAAGGGCCACGGGTTGATCGCCGACAGTCAGTTGACCTTCAGCGAGTCGATTTTCGAGGTAAAGCCAACGTAGATATTCGCTATGCATACGATAGGGCATACGCGTGGCGTCTTCTGACCATTGCATCAGATCAGCGGGTCTATCTCGTTCACCCATCGCATAATTTGAAATCATGCGTGACCAGATGAGATCGTTGGATCTCAAAATATGAAAAGTTCCTGCCATCTCATCGGCTTGAAGATAGCCACGCATCCACATCATATCTTCAATAAGAGCGAGTTGGCTCTCATTGATGAATAGGCGTAATTCACCGGCTTCATGAAAGTCGGTTTGAGAAGCGAAGAGACTGAGACTCTTTAGGCGCTGATCGCCATCTCGACCCATCGCAGCGCTAGCAATTGCAGCCAGTGTACCGCCAAGACAATAGCCGGTCAGGTGAATCTGATCGGCGCCTGTAATTGTGCATGCGGCATTGATTGCCGCCATCACGCCCTGAACGCGATAATCATCGAGCCCGACATTACGATCTTCCGCGCCAGGATTTTTCCATGAAACGACAAATGCCGAAAAGCCGGATTCAAGTAGATGACGAATAAGCGAGTTCGAAGGCGAGAGATCAAGAATATAATATTTCATAATCCATGCCGGAACGATTACGACAGGCGTTGTATGAACAGAGGCGGTGCGGGGTTTGTAGTGAATGATTTCGGCAATCGGCGTACGTGCAACAACAACGCCTTCGGTAGTTGCGACATCGATACCAACGCGAAGTCGTCCGTCTTCGGGCTTAGAGCGACCAAAGGCTTGGGCGGTCATATCATCAATCGCGTTTAGCCAACCATTAAAGAGGTTAAGCCCATGACTTTCGATGCTACGTTTGAGAATATCTGGATTGGTTAGAAAATGATTGCTCGGCGCGATCATATCGAGCGATTGGCGCGCCAGAAAAGCAATGAGAGCTTGATGTCTTTCGCTTACGCCGTGAACTTTAACGGCCTCGTCCCAAAATCGCTGCGCTGCGTTGAATTGTCGGACTAAAGCAGAATAGGGAAGTTTCCGCCAAGCATCACTCGCGAAGCGTCGATCATGCGTAAGCGGAAGAGCGCCAGCGTCTTGTGATCGCGCTTCATTTATCGTGAGATCATAACCCCGTAAGCTTTCAAGCGTTGCGTATCGCGCAAGTTCAACCATCCGACCGGGCGAGGCGAGGAGATGCGCCATCCAATCGAGGAGTGCAAGTGATAAGCCAATAGGTGAAGTGCCGCCTGTTAGTCGTCCAACAGCAGCGTGGAGAATGCGATCAATGATCGCACTCTCATTGCCTTCATGCCCAAAAGTTTGGGGCACAATTATTTACCCCAAGACATTCTGGTGCGCCAATCAGGGCTGATCTCGTCAAGCGTCTTTTTCTGCTTGTCATCAAGCTGGCCATAAAAGGATTCTATCGGGCCGCGAACAGTATGAATGGCGGCGATCATGGCATTCATGTTTGTTTCGGCGACCGTCAAGCGTTCGAGAGGCGACCAACGTCCAGTATGCGGCTTTTCGCAAAGTGGTTGTAATTGTGCGAGTGCGGTGTGGAAAGCCAATCTTACTGACTCAAGACCTGGCTTCTGTGTGTCAGTAATTTTGACCATGCGCTC
Source organism: Alphaproteobacteria bacterium (assembly GCA_009921785.1). GTDB lineage: Bacteria > Pseudomonadota > Alphaproteobacteria > Rhizobiales > Beijerinckiaceae > CAIUPE01. Next base: position 8,278 of record RFXE01000032.1, on the reverse strand, counting down.
GACCAGTGTTGAGAAGCGGTCAATATTACGCGCACCCGCATCACCACAATATCGATCGGCAGCGCCCCAACCGAACCAATTTCTTACTGGGCCACCCCACATCAATTCATGGCCGGGACCCCACCCTTCTTCAGCGGCAGTTGCTTGCGTTACGGGGGCTGCGGGAAGCAATAAGATTGCGACAACGAGGACCTTGCGCAGGGTCAAGGAAGGTGACATCGAAAAACTCCTGATCGTGAGAGCGTTCTAATGAACAGAGGCTTGATCATGGCCGGATAACAGAATACTCGCGTTGATCTCGATCAGTGCCTTCCTAAGAGCTATTACGGAGTGTGGTTGAGTGCGGGATCACTGTTGCCGAGAGAAAAAAATCTAAGTCTTCATTCCCTCTCGACAGTGCTATGCGAGATATGCGACATGCGTCAGATCCGTAACGATCCTTAATTTATTGTCCGATGTCGTCTTCGCACATGCCTTACGCTGCAGAACCGTTTCCATTCCATGCTGTAATGGCGGGGTTGCTTGCTGCTTTTGTAGGTTGCGCGAGCTCTTTCGCCGTTGTTGTCCATGGTTTGAAAGCGGTGGGGGCAAGCGACGTGGAAGCGACGTCCGGCCTTATGGCGCTTTCAATCGCGATGGGTCTCGGCGGTATCATTCTAAGTTTAAAAACCCGCATGCCGGTAAGCGTAGCGTGGTCCACTCCGGGCGCCGCGCTTCTCGCGACAACCGGTGCGGTACCTGGTGGATTCTCAACGGCAGTTGGCGCGTTTCTTGTGTCATCAATTCTATTGGTGATCGCGGGACTATGGAAACCATTGGGGCGCGCGGTGCGTGCGATCCCGTCCGCATTGGCGAATGCGATGCTCGCCGGCATTCTTCTTCACCTTTGTATTGCGCCTGTGACGGCGGTAGCGCAGATGCCTCTAGCAGGTCTAGCGATTGTTGCCGTTTGGGCGCTTGTTGCACGTATTAAACGCGTTCTCGCTGTGCCCGCTGCCGTTATTGTTCTGATTGGGATTTTGTTTTTCTCAGGCACGGCACCCATCTTTGAACTTTCGGCGCTTTTGCCAATGCCAATTTTGATTGAACCTCAATTTTCGTTGTCGGCGATTATCAGCATCGCCATTCCGCTCTTCATCGTTACAATGGCATCGCAAAATATTCCCGGCATTGCCGTTCTCGCAGTGCACAATTATCGGCCTGAACCGGGACCGCTTTTTACGGTTACTGGAATCCTTTCGCTGCTATCCGCACCTTTCGGCGGTCACGCGGTTAATCTCGCTGCTATCACGGCGGCCATTTGCGCAGGGCCTGACTGTCATCCCGATCCCGCTAAACGCTATGTCGCGGGCGTGACGGCTGGAATTGTTTATGTGCTTTTCGGATTTTTGGCCGGCGGAGCTACGGCTTTGATTTCCGTTTCGCCCCCTGTTTTGATCGAGGCGATCGCAGGGCTCGCTCTTATTGGCGCATTTGGTGCCGCAATCATGGCTGCTGTGGAAGACTCTCATGAGCGCGAGGCAGCGGTCGCTACATTCCTTGTCGCGGCTTCGGGTTTAACGCTTTTTGGCATTGGTGGCGCCTTTTGGGGCCTCATCGCAGGTGGATTGCTGCGTGCCCTGCGTCGGTTTGGCACGGCGACATGACGCTTCCTGTCGAGTGGGGTAGTTTTCTTTAGCCGCGCGACAAGCTATCCTGCCGCACTTTTTCCTCACCGGAGCCGATGATGACCGCCAATCCAAATTCACTCGCCGCGCGCGATATCGAATTTTATTTTCATCCCGTCACGAATGCGCGTCGCCACGAGCAGGTTGGGCCGATGATCATCACGCATGGCAAAGGCATTCATGTCTATGATGATGGAGGTAAGGAATATATCGAAGCGATGGCCGGTCTCTGGAGCGTCGCGGTAGGCTTCGGTGAAGAGCGTCTTGCAAAGGCGGCCGCCAAACAAATGAGCGAGCTGCCTTATTATCATTCCTTCTCGCATAAATCGCATCCGCAGGCGATCGCGCTTGCTGAGCGCATGGTAAAAATGGCGCCCGGTAAAATGGGTAAAGCGCATTTCACGAATTCGGGATCGGAAGCGAATGATACGGTCGTGAAGATGGTCTGGTACTATAATAATGCGCTCGGCCGTCCGCAGAAAAAGAAGATCATTTCACGCATTAAAGCCTATCACGGCATCACATTGGTGTCGGCAAGTTTGACAGGTCTTCCAAATAATCATCGCGATTTCGATGTGCCGTTCCCGCAGTTTAAACATGTCGGTTGTGCGCATCATTGGCGTTATGCTGAACCGGGCGAGAGCGAAGAAGATTTTGCAACACGCCTTGCTAAAGAGCTTGAAGATAAAATTCTTGCTGAAGGTCCTGAAACGGTTGCGGCGTTCATTGGTGAACCGGTTATGGGCGCGGGTGGTGTCTTTATACCGCCGCGTACTTATTGGCCGAAGATGCAGGCCGTATGCCGCAAATATGATGTGTTGTTGATTGCTGACGAAGTCATCAATGGCTTCGGTCGTACCGGTACAACATGGGGCTGCACGACCTATGGCATCGAGCCGGATATTATGGTGTGCTCGAAGCAGATCACTTCGTCTTATGTGCCTTTGGCTGCCATTGTGTTCACCAATGAAATCTACAATGTCATTGCCGATAACACCGCGAAGATTGGTGTCTTCGGTCACGGCTTTACGACGTCGGGTCATCCGTTAGCGATGGCGGTTGCCAATGAAAATCTAGATATTATTGAAGAGCGCGGTTTGATGCAGCGTGTGCCACAATTGAGCCCGCGTTTTCTTGAACGGATTCATTCCTTCAAAGATCATCCGCTTGTTGGTGAAACACGCGGCGTCGGCATGATTGGCGCGATAGAACTCGTCTCTGATAAAAAAACCAAAGCGGGCTTTGAGAAGCCGGGCGCAACCGGATTGAAACTTTCTGAGCTTTGCCATGAAGAAGGGCTCATCATTCGTGCGATTGGCGACATCATTGCCTTCTGTCCACCGCTGATCATTACTGAAAAGCAAATTGATGATATTTTCGATCGCTTTGGCCGCGCTCTGACGCGACTGACAGCATAATAATCTCACGGCCATTTTGAATTAGACGGGATAATATGATGAGCGGGCACGGCAAAATAGCAATGATCACTGGTGCGGGTTCAGGCATCGGGCGGTCAGTGGCTTTGGCGATGATGAAAGAAGGCTATAGCGTTGTCTTAGCGGGCCGTCGTCAGGATATGCTTGATGAAACGGTTAAGCTTGGGGCGGTTCATGGCGCCCCCACGCTTGCCGTATCGACGGATCTCGGTGATCCGAAGGCCGTTGCCCAACTCTTTGCGAAAACAAAAGAACGCTTTGGCCGCCTTGATGTTTTGTTCAATAATGCGGGCTCTAATGCACCGCCCATCAATCTCGAAGATCTTACATTTGAACAGTGGCAGACGGTGCTCAACGCCAATCTGACATCGGCTTTTTTGTGCACGCAAGAAGCCTTCAGAATTATGAAGGATCAGACTCCGCGTGGCGGACGTATCATCAATAATGGCTCGATTTCGTCACAAACACCGCGTCCGAATTCTGCACCCTATACCGCCACCAAACATGCGATCACGGGCCTGACAAAATCGACGGCCCTTGATGGTCGTAAGTATGACATTGCTTGCGGACAGATTGATATTGGCAATGCGGCGACCGATATGACATCAAAAATGAATTCAGGTGTCTTGCAAGCCGATTTACAAATTCGTGCTGAGCCAACCATGAATGTCGACTATGTTGCGCAATCGGTCATCTATATGGCAAGCCTTCCGCTTGATGCGAATGTTCTGACCTTGACCGTGATGGCAACAAAAATGCCGCTCGTCGGACGCGGCTAAGTTTTTAGCGATATTTTTCGAAAGCCCGGAAGACTATCGATTGTCACGCCTCCGTGATGACTGTGCCAGCCGGGCCGTGCCGTGTGAACCAAAATCGCATGTGCAATCGCTGTGCGCGTGATTAGACCGATCATGCGTTCAGCATTATTGGCTACAACGAGTGCAGGTACGTTGCTCTTTTCAAAATGCGTAAGAACTGTTTCTAAATTCTCGTCTTCCGTAAGTATGGTTTCAACAGGATGCATGATCGCTGAAACCGGCGTTGTATCGGCATTCTCGGTCAAGGCTGCGAGAATGTCCAAGCGTGTGACGATACCGAAAGCACGGCCCGTTTCATCCATCACCGGAAAAATTTCATTACTCGACCGGATTAGTCTTTCAATACTCGCGCTGATTGTATCGGCGGGATGAACCGCTGAGAATTCGGTCATCATCGCTTCGCCAACAGTGAGATCGCGCGCGCTATCATGGAGCGCTGCGGCATCAGCCTCTGCGCCGGCAGCAATAAAAATAAAGGCAGCGATGATGAGCAGAAAGGGATTGCCAAAAAGTCCTAGAAATCCGAGTCCGAATGCGAAGATTTGTCCAATGCTTGCAGCAATTTTCGTTGCGCGTGATCGACTCCATTTAAGTGCGAGCAGCGCACGCAAAACGCGGCCGCCATCCATTGGAAAAGCGGGGAGAAGATTAAAAGTCATCAAAATGAGATTGGCTGCGGCAATACGTAAGGCGAGACTCGCTTGTGAATTGCCAATATTATTGAAGTCCTCTTCAGTTAAAGAGTTGCCAAGCCAAATCATTATTCCAAGCGCGATGACGAGATTAACGAAGGGGCCAGCAAGAGAAACCAAAATTTCTTGGCTTGGCTTTTCCGGCACGCGTTCCATATTCGCGACACCACCAATAGGAAACAAAGTCACATCACGTGTCTTGGCGCCAAAACGCCGGGCCATCAAGACATGGCCGAATTCATGCGCCACGACACAGACGAAAATCAGGACAATGAAGGCGAGCGTATCCCACGCCGCCTGGGGCCCGTTCGCGCGATAGGCAAGAATGCCGATAAAGGCCAGAAAGAGCAGAAAGGTCACATGAACCCGAATAGCGGTTCCAGCGATGCTTCCGAGATCAATCGACCACCGCATGATCGCCGCTCCTACCTGACCAGTTTCAAGGGCTCGGCTCAGGCTAGTCCGCTCGGCAGCCGCCCGATAGCGCGCAAAAACCCGTAGATTGTCGCAACCGCCGGTTAGTTGACGAATGAATGTTCATTCACTAATTGCGTGCACCCATGTCTCTTGCCCGAGCGCCACGCCATTTGGATCGCCGCCCGCAAATCCTTGATGCGGCGGAGAGCTGCTTCACGCGTTCTGGCTTTCACCGGACAACGATGCAGGATGTTGCGGGTGAGGCCGGCATGGTCCCTGGTAATCTCTATCGTTATTTTCCATCAAAAGATGCAATAATTCTTGCATTGATTGAACGCGACCGCGCTGAAATTGCAGCCGATTTTGCGACACTCGATGGTACGGGCGATCTCATGGGGGCCTTCCGAACACTTGGACACCGTCATTTTATTGAAAAACCAAGGGAAAAAGCCGTTCTTACTCTCGAGATCTGGAGTGAGGCGGCGCGCAATTCTGCGATTGCCGAGGTTATGGGGGGCGTGCAAGCGGAAGTCCGGCGCGGCATTATCGCCGTATGCGAAAAGGCACGGCTTAAAGGTGGCATTCCTGACCAAGTGGACCTCGATGCCGTCGCACGTTTGATCTTGACCCTCTCCGATGGGCTCATCCGCCGCAAAGCGCTTGATCCCGATTTCGAAAGCGAAACCGAAGTTGCGACCCTCCTCGATTTGATTGGCGCCGTCTTGTGCGGGGCCGTCTCTCTCACACCTTGTACCCCCCGAATTGTAAGCCTTTAGACTTTTGCTGACAGGAACCTGACCATGCTTTGGAGCCGTATCACTGCCATCCTTCTCGTTGTTGCCGCCGTTGGCTGGATTGCCTCGGGCGCAATGACCAAAAAGGAAGCACCGCCCGCGACGACGAAAACTGTCGAGGCCAAACCATTTCAGGTATCCATCCTTCCAGCCGCAGTTGAGCCACGCTCGCGCAAGCTGACTTTGTCCGGCCGCACCGAAGCTGATGTTCGAACCATGGCTATCGCGCGGACCAGCGGTGTTGTGACCGAACTCCCTGTGCGTCGCGGTTCGGTTGTTAAGCAGGGCGATGTGATCGCGGTCCTTTCAGACGAAGCGCGCGAATCCAATGTGCAGCAAGCGCAAGCGCGTCTTGAGCAACGCCAAAAAGAATTTGAAGCAAAGCGTGTTCTTGTTGAAAGCGGCAACCTCGCGAAATTGGGCCTCGCGCAATTTGAAGCTGATTTAAAAGGCGCACAGGCGCAATTGGCGCAAGCACAGGCAGAGCGTGATCGCGGCACCGTACTCGCACCCGTTTCCGGTATCATCAATGAAGTCCCTGCAACATTAGGCCAAAGCTTGCAGCCCGGCGCACCCGTTGCTGAAGTCATGTCACTTGATCCGATGTTAGCCGTCGTTGAGATTTCTGAGCGGCGTTTGTCGGGGGTTAAAGTCGGTGATCGCGCGGATGTGCGTTTAATCGGTGGTGCAGAAGCTGCAGGCACTGTGCGCTTCATTTCCAATCGTGCGAGCCCACAAACACGCACCTATCGCATCGATGTGAGCCTTGCTAATCCGGATCGTAAAATTGCCGATGGCGTAACGGCGGAAGTCACACTCTATCTCGCGCCAGTTGATGCAACAAAGGTTGCGCGTTCAGCGTTGACCTTCTCTGCCGAGGGTAAGCTTGGCGTGCGCGTAGTCGAGAATGGTAACAAAGTTGCCTTTGTTCCGGTAGCGCTTGTCGAAGATCAAACTGACTATCTTTATGTTTCGGGTATAGCACCGGGCGCGCAAATCATCGTTCAAGGTCAGGATTTTGTGAAAGAGGGACAGGCGGTCGATCCAGTTCCTATGAAGCAGGGTTGAGAGAAAGCATCAGGGCGAACCGATCATGAAAAATCCAATTGATTTTGCTATTTCTCACGCGCGCTTAACGTTGGCATTTCTCGCCTTCTTGCTGCTTGCGGGCTTCATTGCCTACACGACCATTCCTAAAGAAGCGGAACCTGATGTGAAGGTTCCGATCGTCTATGTGCAATTGTCGCAACGTGGCATTAGCCCTGAAGATGCCGAGCGGCTTTTATTGCGCCCAATGGAAACGCAACTCAAATCAGTCGCTAATGTAAAGGAAATGCGGTCAACCGCTTTTGAAGGCGGCGGCTTTGTTCTTCTCGAATTTGAAGCAGGCTTTGATTCAACCAAAGCGGTACAAGATGTGCGCGCCAAGGTTGATGATGCCAAGCGCGATTTGCCAAAGGATGCTGATCAACCATCGGTCCGCGAAGTCAATCTCTCTCTCTTTCCCGTATTGGTCGTTGCACTCACCGGCGATGTTCCTGAACGCACTTTGTTGCGTATCGCACGCGGGGCTAAAAATGCCATCGAATCCATACCGGGTGTCCTTTCTGCTGATTTGAAAGGCGCGCGTGATGAGGTTGTAGAAATCATCGCTGAACCGATGCTCATGAAGAGTTATGGTATTAGCCTTGATGGCCTAATCGGGGGTGTCGCTCAATCTAATAGCCTTGTTGCTGCGGGCGCTTTGGAAGGCGGCACAGGCCGCTTCGCGGTAAAAGTTCCCGCACTCATCGAGCGGCCTGAAGATATTTTGAAATTGCCCGTGACGGCATCGGCCGGTGCGAGCGTAACGCTTGGCGATGTTGCGGAAGTACGCCCGACCTTTAAGGATGCCACATCGATTACGCGCGTGAATGGAAAGCCGGCGATTGCGATTGAAGTGTCAAAACGCACGGGTTCCAATTTGATCGAGACGGTTGATCTCGTAAAATATGTTGTCGGTGAATTACAAAAGTCTTGGCCCGCCACTGTCTCCGTCACCTTCAGTCAGGATAAATCCAAAACCATTCGCGACATGTTGCACGAATTGCAAAACAGTGTTGTTACCGCGGTTTTGCTCGTGCTTGTCATTATGATGTTTGTACTCGGTGGCCGTCCGTCGCTCTTCATCGGCATCGCTATTCCGGGCTCATTCCTCGCGGGCATTCTTGCGCTGCAAATGGCCGGACTCACGGTCAATATTGTTGTTCTTTTCTCGCTCATTCTCGCGGTCGGTATGTTAGTAGATGATGCGATCATTGTCTCTGAATATGCTGAGCGGCGCTTGGCAGAAGGTATGGATCCGAAACTTGCCTTTTCGATGGCTGCTAAACGCATGGCGGGTCCGGTGATTGCCGCGACGCTTACGCGTGTTGCCGCGTTCTCACCGCTTTTATTCTGGCCCGGCATTGTCGG
>RFXE01000310.1 GCA_009921785.1 Alphaproteobacteria bacterium | reverse complement strand
GACGCGAGATGATGATTGCAGCAATGGAAGGCGCGCTCGCTTTTCAAAAAGGTTTAGGCGCCGTGCATGCTTTATCTCATCCGCTCGGCGGCTATCGTGATTTGAAGCTCCATCACGGCACATTGAATGCGATTTTACTACCGCCTGTATTGCGGTTTAATGAGTCAGTCTGTTCCAAAACCTTTCCGCGATTAAAGCAAGCGGTTGGCCTTGCGCCGAGCGGCGATTTTGCTGCCTTTATGCATGAGTTTGCAGCGTCTCTCGGTATTCCGATGCGCTTGCGGGAAATCAACGTGCCGCATGAAATTTTGGCGGACGTATCGCGCCTCGCGCCGCGTGATCATACCCATGCCACCAATCCGCGTGTGGCAACGGAAACCGATTATCTCGCGATGTTGGAAGAAGCGTTTTGAAAAGCCACTTCGCTGCCTAATAAAAAAGGGGCCTATGTGGCCCCTTTTTCAATTCAAATTGAAGGTAATAGTTTACTTGGTCGCCGCTTCATACATTTCGAGAACATAATCCCAGTTCACGAGATGATCGACAAAGGCCTTGAGATAATCAGGGCGACGATTGCGATAATCAATGTAATAAGAATGTTCCCAGACATCGACGCCGAGGATCGGCGACGCGCCGGTCACCAGCGGGCTTTCGCCATTCGGTGTCTTTGAGATTTCAAGCTTGCCATTCTTGACCGAGAGCCATGCCCAGCCCGAACCGAATTGGGTTGTACCGGCGGCGATAAATTCTTCCTTGAATTTGTCGACCGAGCCGATGTCTGAAATGATGGCTTTTTCGATCTTACCGGGGATCGCACCGCCGCCATTCGGCTTCATCCATTTCCAGAAATGGATGTGGTTGTAATGTTGGCCCGCATTGTTGAAGAGGCCCGCATGTTTGCCATGGGATCCGCGCACGATGTCTTCGAGCGACTTGCCCTCGAATTCCGTGCCCTTCACAAGATTGTTGCCATTATTCACATAAGCAAGGTGATGCTTGTCGTGATGATATTCGAGCGTCTCCTTGGACATATAGGGCTGGAGAGCATCATAAGCGTAGGGCAGATCGGGAAGTGAGAACATCGGGGTTTATCTCCTGTTGTGACGTCTCAGGGGTTTAAAAGTGGAGCTGATCGGCTCCCGCTCGTGAGAGGGGGGTAAACCGCCAGCGACAGCGCCTATTTAGGCGGGAAATCTGGCTCCCGCAATGCGGCATTTCATCGAGCCGGGGGTGCGGCTTTCCGCGGCTTGCAGCATGAGCGCTGTCATGATGATGTGGTGACTGAAGGGCGTAATCCAACACGACCCACGCCCGTTTGATCGAGAGAGCGACTATGAGCGAGAGAAAAGCGGTTCAGAAATTCCTGTTGAGTGATGCGGAATGGCGGCAGCGCCTGACGCCCGAGCAGTATCGGATTGCGCGTGAGCATGGGACCGAGCGCGCCTGCACCGGCCCGGGGTGGGATGAAAAGCGCGAAGGTGTTTATCGTTGCGTGTGCTGTGAAACCGATCTTTTTGAATCGCGGACAAAATTTGAATCGGGAACAGGGTGGCCCAGCTTCTTTCAGCCCATCGCGCCCGAGCTCGTCGAAGAGCATGAGGACCTTTCGCTCGGTATGCGGCGCGTAGAAGTGCTATGTGGCGTATGCGACGCGCATCTCGGCCATGTCTTCCCGGACGGTCCGCGCCCAACGGGATTGCGTTACTGCATTAATGCAACGGTTTTGAAATTCATTCCGGATGAAGCGTAATCCATGAGTGATCAGCCCCACCTTCTTGATCGCGCTCGCGCGCAGCTTCTTGTTGTTGATATTCAAGAGAAGCTCATTGGCACGATTCATAAGGTGGAGGCGATGATTGATCGCACGCGTTTGGTGATTGCCGCTGCACGCACGCTCGATATTCCGATCACGATTTCGGAACAATATCCCAAAGGCCTCGGATCAACGGATGCCGCGTTACGCGAAGCATGTGGCAATGCCGCGCCTGTGTTTGCCAAAACGGCGTTTTCTTGTTTGCGTGACGAGGCGATCCAACACCATCTTGCCGCTGACAATACGCGGCAACAGCTCGTGATCGTTGGCATGGAAGCGCATGTCTGCGTGTTGCAAACGGCGCTCGATGCGGTGGTACAGGGCTATTCGGTTTTTGTGGCGGGCGATGCCATCTCGAGCCGCAGCGCTTCAGATGTTGAGGCCGCAAAACAACGCATGGCGCAAAGTGGTGTTAAGATGATTTCAGCCGAGATGGCGTTTTTCGAGTGGCTCGAACGCTCGGGCAC
>RFXE01000309.1 GCA_009921785.1 Alphaproteobacteria bacterium | reverse complement strand
ATGGCTGAAAACACGTGATCCCTTCGCATCCGCGCATTTTGCTAATGCGGCTGCCGCATTGTCGACGCAAGGCTATGGTGCTGTGGCGCCGATTCCCCACCGCGCGACAGTTGAAGCCTTTATGACAAACTGAATCAGCGGTGTTTGCGTAAGACGGGGTAGAGGCGTTTTGCCAAATCTTGCTCCGACCAAAGGAGACTCGCATGACCAAAGATCTAGGTCCGAAAATTCCGTCGTCCGAAATCACGCCGCGTGATGTTTACCTATCGCGGCGGCGTTTTATGGGCGGCACACTCGCGGTGGGTGCATTGGCTGCCTCTTCGGCATGGGGTGCTACGCCGGCTCAAGCGCTGACCTTCTCGCAAACTGCATTTCCAAAGCCCGCCGATGCGGTGACAGATCGTGCGCTCGCGACGACCTATAATAATTTCTATGAATTCGGTACGTCGAAAGCGGATCCTGCGCGCAATGCCGGAAAATTCAATACCAAACCATGGACCATCGAGATCGGCGGCGAAGTTGCAAAGCCGAAGACCATCGGTGTTGAAGAGCTTTTGAAATTTGATCTCGAAGAACGTGTTTATCGTTTGCGCTGTGTCGAAGCCTGGTCGATGGTGATCCCTTGGATCGGTTTTCCTTTGTTAAAACTTTTGGCGCAAGTCGAACCGACATCAAAAGCACGATATGTTAAGTTCACAACGGCGTCTAAGCCCGATGAAATGCCGGGACTTTCCTATCGCGTGCTTGAGTGGCCCTACACGGAGGGCTTGCGCCTTGATGAGGCGATGCACCCCTTAACATTACTGACGCTCGGCATGTATGGCGATGTTTTGCCTAATCAAAATGGCGCGCCAGTGCGCATTGTCGTGCCGTGGAAATATGGATTCAAAAGCGCGAAATCGATTGTGCGCATTGATCTTGTTGCCGATGAGCCCAAGACCGCATGGAATAGTGCAGCATCCAATGAATATGGATTTTATTCGAATGTGAATCCAGCGGTTGATCATCCGCGATGGAGTCAGAAACGCGAAAGACGCTTGCCCGGATTCTTTGCCAATCACGATACCGAACCATTTAATGGCTATGGCGAACAAGTGGCCTCGCTTTACGCCGGTATGGATCTCACGAAATTCTATTGATCTTATGAACGCGACCGCTACCCATTCCCTTTTTACGCGGCCGCGTTCGATTATTGACGTGATCAAGCCGCTACTCTTTGTCTTTTTGCTACTGCCATCCTTGTTGATTGCTTATGCTATTTTTTTTGATCCGATCATGCTGGGCGCTAATCCGGCAGAAGCTATTTTGCATCATACCGGTGACTGGGTCATTCATTGTCTTTTGCTGACACTCGCTGTCACACCCTTGCGTCGGCTGACAAAATGGAATGACGCGATCAAACTACGCCGGATGCTCGGATTGTTTTCGTTCTATTATGTATCTCTCCATTTTCTGGCCTATATCGGCTTTGATCGACTTTTTGATTTCTCCGATCTTGCGCGTGAAATTGCCAAGCGGCCTTTTATTCTTGTCGGATTTCTTTCTTTTCTCTTGATGATTCCCCTCGCGATCACATCCACACGTGGATGGGTATTGCGATTGGGCGGCAAAACATGGGCGCGTTTGCATCGTCTTATCTATGTTATCGCGATTCTCGGCATTGTGCATTATTGGTGGCTTGTGAAGCGCGATATCACCTGGCCGCTTATTTTTGCACTTGTTCTCGCGGCGCTTCTCGCCTATCGGCTGTTCATCATCATGCGTCCGGCTTCGCGTCGCAGCGTTGCGCGCAGGTCTTAAAAGAGGTGTAACGCGATCATGACAGGAGCGCGCCTTGGCGGCACCAATACATTCATCACAGGCGGTTCGCGCGGTATCGGGCGCGCGGTTGCTGAGCGTTTTGCCGCTGAAGGCTCAACCATCGCCATCAATCATTTCCGTGATGACAAAGAGGCAGAAGCCACACTCGCAAGCGTGAAGGATATCAGCCACAAAAATGGATTTGAGTCGGCGCGGCATATAATCGCCGCAGCTGATGTGTCTGATCGTATTGCCATCCATGATGCGATTGATCACGTCGTAAAGGTGTGGGGCCGTCTCGATTGCCTGATTAACAATGCCGGCATTCAAGCTGAAACGCCGGGCGACGGATTTGATCCCGTTAAGTTTGAAAAAATTGTTGCGGTTAATTTGATGGGTGCGGCTTACGCGTCTGAAAAGGCGATTGCGCATTTTCAAACGCGTGCTGGTGGCGGATCGATCATCAACACGACAAGCGTG
>RFXE01000308.1 GCA_009921785.1 Alphaproteobacteria bacterium | reverse complement strand
ATTGCGGTGAGTGGAACAATTGGTGATGCGGCTTTGGGTTTGAAAATTCGTTCAGCGCCCGAGCGTGAATGGGCGGGTGGTCTTTCCGAGAAAGACTACAGCCATCTTCTGGGCCGTTATCTGCGCCCACAACCGCGTCTCGTTCTGGCTGACGCGTTGCGTCGTCACGCTTCTGCATCGATGGATGTGTCGGATGGTTTGATTGGCGATTGTAACAAGCTTCTTCAAGCATCGGGTGTGACAGGCCGCTTACAAATCGAAACCGTGCCTTTGTCAGCCGCCGCCCATGTCGCCATTGGGTTCAATCCGGGTCTTCTTGCGGATGCAGTCACTGGCGGGGATGATTATGAAATCCTCTTTACGCTGCCGCCCGAGCGGCTTGAGGATATGACCAAGGACGCCCGCGCTGCCGGATGCCCCATCACTGTGATCGGAGAGGTTGGGAAGGGCGATGAGCCCTTGACCGTGACCCTTCGCGGTGAAAGGTTCCTCACCCGCGCAGGCTCCTTCAGTCACTTCTTTAGCCATTTCAACGGCTCTTGCCGGTGCTAATGCCACGGTGATTTTTGCGACGGCCGCCATTGTGGGTTCGGTTCTCGCGCCCGATAAGGGGCTCGCAACCTTACCCATTTCGATTTTCGTCGTGGGCATGGCGACCGGGACACTTCCCGTGGGCTGGATCGCAAAGCGTTATGGTCGCCGCGCAGCGTTTTTTACGGGTGCTGTCTCGGGTATTATCACAGGATTGCTTGCCTGTTTTGCTGTCGTGCAGGGGCTTTTTTCTGTCCTCTGCCTCGCAACGTTCTTTGGCGGCTTTTACGCCGCTGCTGCACAATCCTATCGCTTCGCGGCGGCGGATTCAGCGAGCGCCGCCTTTCGTCCGAAAGCGATTTCATGGGTGTTGGCGGGCGGCATTTTTGCCGGTGTGATTGGTCCACAACTTGTCACGCATACGATGGATTTGTGGCAGCCTTATCTCTTCGCAGCGACCTATCTCTTTCAATCTGCAATTGCGGCTTTGTCGATCTTCGTGCTCATCCAAGTGAAGGCACCGCCGCCTTTAGCGGCTGATGCTCTTGAAACACGTCCGTTAGGTGAAATTGCTCGGCAGCCGAAATTTATTGCGGCTGTCATCTGCGGTATCGTGAGTTACGGGCTGATGAATTTCATCATGACGTCGGCACCGCTTGCGATGAAGCTCTGCGGTCATGCGGTGACGGATTCAAATCTCGCCGTCGAGTTTCACGTGATTGCGATGTATGCGCCGAGCTTCTTCACCGGTGCCTTGATTGCGCGGTTCGGTGCCGTGCGGATCATCCTTGTCGGTATGGCCTTGATCGTCGCTGCCGCCGTCGCGGGCCATTTGGGGACCACGGTCCCGCATTTCTGGGCCGATATGATCCTTGTGGGGCTTGGCTGGAATTTTGGCTTTATCGGTGCCTCGGCCTTGGTTACCGAGACTCACCGCCCTTCCGAGCGGACTAAAGTTCAGTCTTTCAACGATTTTCTGGTCTTTGGCACCATGGTTGTCGGATCCTTCTCATCGGGCCGAATTCTGATCGATTTTGGATGGGACATGGTCAATATGATCGTTTTCCCGCTGGTTTTCATCGGAATCGTCGCTCTCTTTTCCGTGAAAAGGGTAGAATCGCGGCACGCGGTCTAGGCCTTCAGCGCAAAGTCGCATTTGCCATTCGAGCGTAATTTTGGCAGAGACGGGGCCGGAATCGGGCGGCTTTGGCCGGTGCATACCGGATTCGGTCAGTTGGGGACTTTTCCCTGCGCTCGGGACGAAACGAGATAAAAAAGAGGACGGAACAGCATCATGACAATGGGCTTGATCATTTTGGGTGGCCTTCTCGCCATCGCCTACGGTTTCTGGGCGATTGCAGATGTGAATGGCCGCGACGCGGGCAATGCTCGCATGCAGGAAATCGCCGCAGCGATTGCAGAAGGCGCACAGGCTTACCTCAAGCGTCAATATACGACGATCGCGATCGTCGGTGTTGTGTTGTTCGTAGTGATTGCAGCGCTTCTGAAGCTGCCTGTCGCGATTGGTTTCGCAATTGGTGCGATCCTCTCGGGTGCAGCAGGCTTCATCGGCATGAATGTGTCAGTGCGCGCGAATGTGCGCACAGCGCAAGCCTCGTCGAAGTCACTCGCTGACGGTCTTGATGTTGCCTTCAAAGCCGGTGCGGTAACGGGCATGCTCGTTGCAGGCCTCGCGCTTCTCGGTGTTGCGGTTTATTACTGGTTGCTCACAGGTCCGATGGGCTACACCGC
>RFXE01000307.1 GCA_009921785.1 Alphaproteobacteria bacterium | reverse complement strand
ATTTGAAAATGATCGATGAGGACACGGAAGAGTTTATCGGCACTGTGCTTGGTGACACCGCTGACATGACATTGCTGACGCTTCAGGATTTCATGACATTAAATGCGCCGCTCGTACCTTTAATTCGCCACGACCATTGTCTGCCCCGTGTGCCGGGTGTTGAATTTTCCGAAGATGTCATTGCAAATATTCAACTCATTGACCGTATCGGGCTTTTGCCTGTCACAGCGTCATCCAGTTACATCTATCGCATTCGGCAAGGATCAATCGCGAATAGCGCCTCATCAAACGAAAAATTTGAGCGCGGCTATTCGGACTATATTGATCGCCTCGAACAAGGCGATGGGTTCGGTTTGAAACCCGAGAACCGTTTAATCGCTAGTGAGGGATTAATCGCCAAGCGTGCGCTTAATCGCGCTTATATGGACGCGCAAACACACGAGCCTCAATTGGGGTTTCAGGAGTTTGTGAAGAAGGCAGTAGGCAGTAGGCAGTAGGCAGTAGGTTTAAACTCTTGCCTAAGCCCTAAGCCCTCATCACAATGGAATATTATCGTGCTTCTTCCAAGGCCGCTCGGCCTTCTTTGTCGCGAGCATAGCAAGCGCACGCGCAACCCGACGACGCGTTGAATGGGGCATGATCACTTCATCGATATAACCACGCTCTGCGGCCACGAAAGGCGAAAGGAACCGTTCTTCATAATCCTTGGCACTTTGTGCAATTTTTTCGGGATCATTCATGTCGGCGCGGAAAATAATTTCGACGGCACCCTTGGCACCCATCACCGCAATTTGCGCAGTAGGCCAAGCATAATTCACATCGCCGCCCAAATGTTTCGACGCCATCACATCATAGGCACCGCCAAAGGCTTTGCGCGTGATCACGGTCACAAGCGGCACACTCGCTTCGCCATAAGCGAACAAGAGTTTCGCACCATGCTTAATCAGGCCACCATATTCTTGCGCGGTGCCGGGCAAGAAACCGGGGACATCGACAAAAGTCACAATCGGAATTTCAAAGGCGTCACAAAAGCGCACAAAGCGCGCGGCTTTACGTGAGGCATCCGAATCAAGCACACCAGCTAAGACCATCGGTTGATTGGCAACGATTCCAACCGTACGCCCTTCCATACGGCCGAATCCAGTGATGATGTTTTTTGCAAAACTATCTTGGATCTCAAAGAAATCGGCTTCATCAACCGTCTTCAAAATCAGTTCTTTCATATCATAAGGCTTGTTCGGATTTTCAGGAACAAGCGTATCAAGCGAAAGATCAACACGATCCGCCGTATCAAAGCTAGGCCAATGCGGCGCGCCGTCTTTGTTGTTCGCCGGTAGGAAATCAATCAAGCGCCGCACTTGCAACAAGGCTTCGACATCATTGTCCCACGCGCCATCAGCAACAGAAGATTTTGATGTGTGAACCTTAGCGCCACCCAATTCTTCTGCCGTCACAGTTTCATTCGTTACCGTCTTCACAACATCGGGGCCAGTGACGAACATATATGAGCGATCACGCACCATAAAAATAAAGTCAGTCATAGCGGGCGAATAGACATCGCCCCCTGCACAGGGACCCATGATGACTGAAATTTGCGGAATGACGCCCGACGCAATCACATTGCGGCGAAACACTTCACCATAACCACCAAGGGCCGCAACACCTTCTTGAATACGCGCGCCACCGGCATCGAACAGACCGATGATCGGCGCACGCATCTTCAGAGCAAGATCCTGGATCTTGTTGATCTTCTGCGCGTGGGTTTCAGAAAGTGAGCCACCAAATACGGTGAAGTCTTTTGCGAAGACAAAAATTGTACGACCATTAACCGTGCCCCAGCCGGTAACAACACCGTCGCCGGGGATCTTTGTTTTCTCCATGCCGAAATCGGTCGAGCGATGTTCGACAAACATATCGAATTCTTCGAAGGAGCCTTTATCGAGCAGCAACTCAATCCGCTCGCGCGCTGTGAGCTTGCCCCGCGCATGTTGTGCGTCGATCCGCTTTTGCCCACCGCCCAAACGCGCTTCTGCGCGTCGCTGATCGAGCTTGTCGAGAATATCCTTCATGCGCCCCGCCTTTTCGTCCTGCCGCGACCTTATACAACAAAAACGGCGAGTCCGTGTTAGCACGGACCCGCCGGAAGCGTGAGTGCGACGAAAGAACGGGTTGAAGCGAAAATCCCGCCCCACCCCAGATCAGAGGTGGAAGGTCACCTCAACATTGTTGCGGGTCGCATTTGAATAGGGACAGACAATATGCGCGTCATCGACGAGCTGCTTGACGGTTGCCG
>RFXE01000306.1 GCA_009921785.1 Alphaproteobacteria bacterium | reverse complement strand
AGATCTTTGCGGCGCTGGCGCCGGTGGCACGCGCAATATTTCAGGCACCAACCGGTTTCATGTCGAATTGGAACAGGAATTGGCTGACCTTCATGGCAAAGAATCAGCACTCCTCTTCACATCAGGTTATGTCTCGAATTGGGCGGCGCTCAGCACACTCGCCTCGATGATTCCCGATTGCGTGGTGTTGTCCGACGCGGGCAATCATGCTTCGATGATTGAAGGTATTCGTCACTCACGCGCCGAACGCCATGTGTTCAAACATAATGATGTGGCCGACCTAGAACGCATTCTGAAAACAATCGACCCCAAGCGTCCCAAGCTCATCGCCTTTGAGAGCGTCTATTCGATGGATGGCGATATTGGTCCGATCAAAGCGATTTGCGATGTGGCCGATAAATACAATGCCATGACTTATCTCGATGAAGTCCATGCGGTCGGCATGTATGGTCCGCGCGGTGGCGGCATTGCCGAACGCGAAGGACTGATGGACCGCGTCACAGTGATTGAAGGCACGCTCGGCAAGGCTTTTGGTGTAGTCGGCGGTTATATTACCGGCTCAGCCCCGCTTGTTGATTTTGTGCGCAGCTTTGCCTCGGGCTTTATCTTCACGACGTCGCTTCCGCCCGCCTGTGCGGCAGCGGCGGCGGCTTCAATCCGCCATTTGAAAAACAGTGATGCTGAGCGTCTAGGCCAACGCGACCGCGTGGCCAAGCTCCGCAAGAAGCTCGATGCGGCTGGTGTGCCCTATCTCCCCAATGAGAGCCATATTGTGCCTGTGATGGTTGGTGACGCCAAGAAATGCAAATGGATCAGCGATATTCTGCTCGACTCCTATGGCGTCTATATCCAGCCGATCAATTATCCGACCGTGCCACGCGGCACCGAGCGGTTGCGCATTACACCGACGCCGCTTCACACAGATGCCGATATCGACCATCTCGTGAACGCGCTGTCATCGCTCTGGTCTCAATGCGCCCTTGCCCGCGCCGTGGCGTAACGCCGCGCAGGATGATCTCGCAGACAGAAGGCCGCGTATCTCGCTCATGAAACGGGAAACGCGCTCCATGACCTTCTATGTGTTGCTCTGGGCCATTGCCTTCGCTTTGTTGTTGGTCATCGATATGATCTGGCTCATGTGGCTGGGCCGCGGCTTCTATATCGAAGAAATCGGCGGATTATTGCTTGAACAGCCTAATCTCATCGCACCAGCGGCGGAAGCGGATTCGGTGATGAAAGCCGTAATTTCCGGCGCGGTGTTCGGCCTTGTGGCCTATGCGACCTATGACCTCACCAATCTCGCGGTGATGAAGGGCTTCACTCTCAAGATCGCGTTGATCGATATGGTGTGGGGCATGGTTCTCTCCGCTGCGGTAAGCGGATTGACCGTGAAAATCTTCGGATTGTTCCAAACCTCGAACGCCTGATCAGCTTGCCCGGAGAGAGGTGCGCCGTTAGCTTGGCGTCGCTTTATCCGGGAGAGTGTTCATGTTGACTGCCGATGCCGCAGGCGTGTTTCCGATTGCGCCAACCCCCTTTCTGCCTGATGGCGCGCTCGACTGGACGAGCACGGATCGCATGATCGATCACTATGTCGGCTGTGGCGCGACCGGTGTGACGATCCTCGGCATTATGGGCGAAGCACCGAAACTCGATTCGGATGAGGCGCTGGCCTTTGCAAAACGCACCATAAAACGCGCGCCAAACTTGCCTTTTATTGTTGGTGTCTCGGCACCGGGCTTTGCCGCCATGCGAGCCCTCGCGCGCGCGGTGATGGATGAAGGCGCGGCGGGCGTGATGATCGCGCCCCCTTCTTCTCTGCGCACCGATGATCAAATCGTCACTTATTATGCGCAAGCGGTGGAAGCGATTGGCGCTGAGATTCCTTTTGTCATTCAGGATTATCCGCTCACTTTATCTGTCATCATGACGCCCAATGTGATCCGCCGCATCGTGATGGACAATCCGTCTTGCGTGATGCTCAAACATGAAGACTGGCCGGGACTCGAAAAAATTTCGACACTACGCAAATTCCAAAGCGAAGGCACATTGCGTCCGCTTTCCATTCTCACGGGCAATGGCGGTTTGTTTCTGGATTTTGAAATGGAACGCGGCGCTGATGGCGCGATGACCGGTTACGCTTTCCCTGAATTACTTGTCGATGTTGTGGCGTTTCAAAAAGCCGGACAACGTGATGCCGCGCATAATTTGTTCGACGCTCATCTGCCTTTGATGCGCTATGAACAGCAACAAGGCGTTGGCCTCGCCGTGCGCAAATATACGCTGATGCGGCGCGGTATTCTTACGTC
>RFXE01000305.1 GCA_009921785.1 Alphaproteobacteria bacterium | reverse complement strand
CGGATGAGAGACGGAACGAGCCGATACATCAAAGGCTCTTTCGCGCCGAGCAATTGAAGGTGACGCATCGCGCGCCGCATAATGCGACGCAGAACATAACCGCGTCCTTCATTCGACGGCAGAACGCCATCGGCGATAAGGAACGACGTTGCGCGCAAATGATCAGCGATAACGCGATGGCTCGCCTGCCCTTTCGGATCAACTGCGGTGGCCTCCGCTACGGCGCGAATCAAGGCGCGCATCGTATCGGTTTCATAATTGTCATGCGTGCCTTGCAGCAGCGCCGAAATACGCTCGAGGCCCATACCCGTATCAATGGAGGGCTTTGGCAGTGCGATGCGCTCAGACGGCGTCACTTGTTCAAATTGCATAAATACGAGATTCCAAATCTCGATAAAGCGATCACCGTCGGCATCAGCTGAGCCCGGAGGACCACCCGGAATTTTATCGCCATGATCGAAGAAAATTTCAGAACAAGGACCGCATGGCCCCGTGTCGCCCATCGCCCAGAAATTGTCTGAGGTGGGAATACGGACAATTTTTGACTCAGGCAGTCCGGCAATCTTTTTCCAAAGACCGAACGCCTCATCATCCTCATGATAGACGGTGACCATCAAGCGCGACTTGTCGATCGCATAATCCTTGGTGATCAAATTCCAGGCGAGTTCAATCGCGCGCTCTTTGAAATAATCGCCGAACGAAAAATTACCGAGCATCTCGAAGAATGTGTGATGCCGCGCTGTGTAGCCGACATTGTCGAGATCATTATGTTTACCACCCGCACGCACGCATTTCTGCGACGTGGCGGCACGCGAATAGGGTCGCTTCTCGACGCCCGTAAACACATTCTTGAATTGAACCATACCGGCATTGGTGAACATCAAGGTCGGATCATTGCGCGGTACGAGCGGGCTTGAGGCCACAATCTCGTGACCATTGCGCTGGAAATAATCGAGAAAGGTCGACCGGATATCGTTAACACTGCTCATGAACGCGTCTTCCACCTGTCTTTAGGACGTCCCCGACTGGAAGGCGGGGCCTGTTTCGGAGATGGTTTTAGTGTCCAAGACGCACCCTGTCGAGACGAAGCCTCAACAAGATGCGCTTTCACAGACAATTCTTTGACGTTCGGGAGTATAACGCAAAAACGCGCGGGGATCCCTCCGAGCCCCACGCGTTTTCTAAAAAGAGAGTTTTAGAAGGTCAGATCGAGATCATGCCTCGCCTTCGTCGAGATCTTCCGCTGACGGAGAGACCGCTTCGAGGATTTGTTCGGCCAAGATGCCCGAATTCTGGCGAAGTTGGGTTTCGATTTTGTTGGCTGTTTCAGGATTGGCCTTAAGGAAGGCCTTGGCGTTTTCGCGGCCCTGACCCAAGCGCTGGCTATCATAGGAGAACCAGGCGCCTGATTTCTCAACAATGCCGGCTTTGACGCCGAGATCGATAAGTTCACCGGTTTTAGAAACGCCCTCACCATACATGATGTCGAATTCGACCTGTTTGAAGGGCGGCGCAACCTTGTTCTTGACGACCTTCACGCGCGTCGTATTGCCGATCACTTCTTCCTTGTCCTTGATCGAGCCGATGCGGCGGATATCAAGGCGGACGGACGCGTAGAATTTCAGCGCGTTACCACCGGTTGTGGTTTCAGGCGAACCATACATCACGCCGATCTTCATACGGATCTGGTTGATAAAGATGACCATGCAGTTCGAACGCGAGATCGAAGCCGTGAGCTTGCGGAGCGCTTGGCTCATCAAGCGGGCTTGAAGGCCTGGCTGTACATCACCCATTTCGCCTTCGATTTCGGCGCGCGGCACGAGAGCCGCAACCGAGTCAACGACCAGAACGTCCACTGCGCCTGAGCGCACGAGCGTATCGCATATCTCAAGAGCCTGCTCGCCGGTGTCGGGCTGAGAAATCAGGAGATCCTCAAGATTCACGCCGAGCTTGCGGGCATAAATCGTATCGAGCGCATGTTCCGCATCGATAAAGGCGCAAACGCCACCGAGCTTCTGCGCTTCCGCCACCGTGTGAAGGGCGAGCGTCGTCTTACCCGATGATTCAGGACCGTAAATTTCGATGACGCGACCGCGTGGCAAACCGCCAACGCCGAGCGCAATATCAAGGCTCAAAGAGCCTGTGGGAACGGTTTCGATCTCAACCGGCTGGTCATTCTTGCCGAGCCGCATGATAGAGCCCTTACCGAAGGCCCGTTCGATTTGAGAGAGAGCGGCGTCAAGCGCCTTTGACTTATCCATTGATTGTCCTTCAACGACCCGAAGTGCAGCTTGCGACATGGCGTGTGAT
>RFXE01000304.1 GCA_009921785.1 Alphaproteobacteria bacterium | reverse complement strand
TCAAAACCCGGTAAATGACCGGGCAATACACGATGCCCATGCAACGCGCCTTTCGGCTGGCCTGTTGTACCTGATGTGTAAATCATCAAAGCGGGATCATCGGCGCGTGTATCAACAGGCGTGAAGTCGGCGCTATGCGCAGCAACTGCGCTGTTAAAATCTTTCGCCGCATCGTCATCACCATCAACTGACAACAGTAATTTGAAATCGGATAGGGGATACGAAGCAGCTTTTAGTTTTTGCAAGCCCGCCGCATTGGTGATGAGTCCTGTGACGCCCGCATCTTGCAAGCGATAGACAAGCGCATCGACACCAAAGAGCACAGCAAGCGGCAATGCCACCGCGCCGGATTTGTAAATTGCAATATGACTTTCGGCGACTTCGCGTGATTGCGGTAGCAATATCCCGATGCGCTCACCACGCGTGATGCCGCTCTTTACAATGAGATTGGATAATTGATTTGAACGCACGCGCAGATCGCCGAAGGTCACGCGATCAACAGCGCCAGACGCATGAACATCGAGAAGCGCCAAACGGTGGGGATCACGCGCGGCCCATTCATCGCAAACGGCAACGCCGATATTGTAGCGCTCCGGCACATCCCACCGGAACGCCGCACGCAAACTCGCCTCATCACGACTGAAGGGAAGCATAATCTGTTGGCCACCTCAAAAAGCGGCGCATTTAGGCAGGATGTCGCTTTTTTTGCAATGCAGCAATTGGCACGAGAGGCGCGGGTTTCAAACGGGTAGCGCGCCGTCCGATTTCACCTCTTCCATCACGGCGAAGGTCCGACTTTCCTTCACGCCCGGAAGAGTCAGAAGCACATCGCCCAAAAACCGGCGATAGGCCGCCATGTCTTCAACGCGCGTTTTGACGAGATAATCAAAGCCGCCGGCCACCATATGGCATTCCAGCACTTCGGGCGCGGTTTGAACGGCGTCGCTGAAGCGGGCGAACACATCCGGCGTTGTTTTGTCGAGCGTGACTTCGATGAATACCAGAAGGCCCCGCCCGAGCTTCTTCGGGTCCAGCATCGCGCGGAAGCCGAGCACATAACCATCGCGGAAAAGGCGCTTCACCCGCTCGCTGGCCGCTGTCGGAGACAAACCGACCTTTTCGGCCAGATCGACGGTCGTAATGCGGCCATCCTCTTGGAGGAGCTTCAGGATTTTCCGGTCGAGACGATCAAGCTCTGACATATTTCACCAAATAAGTTGTATAATTTAGATATTTTAACTATCAATTTAAAAAATAGCTAGATTAAAACACTATAAATTTCATGATAGAAGGAGAAAATCACAATCTAGAACATCGGAGGGCGTTGTCATGGCCAGTTTTTCCCCGTTCCGCACGGATTTTGCGCCCCGTGACGAAGATTTGGCCTCCCGCCTTCTGCTGACCGCAACGCTGCCGCCGGACGCTGAAAAGCGGATAGACGCCTCTGCCACCGGCATGATCGAGGCGATCCGCAGCAAAACCTCAGGCCTAGGCGGTGTCGAAGAATTGCTGCGGGAATATTCACTCTCCACTCCCGAAGGTCTCGCTTTGATGGTGCTTGCTGAAGCGCTTTTGCGCGTGCCCGATGCGGCAACCGCCGACAGCCTGATTGAAGATAAACTCGGCCAAGGTGATTTTCTTAATCACGAAACGCAATCGGATGCGCTGCTTGTCTCAGCGTCGGCTTGGGCGCTCGGCATCACTGCTCGTGTTATTCAACCGGGTGAAACACCCGAAAGCATCGTCGGTAAACTAGTAAAGCGATTAGGCTTGCCGACCGTGCGTACCGCAACGCGTCAAGCGATGCGCGTGCTTGGTAGTCATTTCGTACTTGGTCAAACCATTGATGAAGCGCTTGAACGCGCACGTTCTGGCACGGGTAAACTTTTCCGTTATTCTTTCGATATGTTGGGTGAGGGTGCACGCACGCAAGAAGATGCTGATCGTTATGCGGCATCCTATAGCGCGGCGATTGATGCCATTGGCAAAGCAGCAGGCAATGCGCCTTTGCCAAACCGTCCCGGTATTTCGGTAAAACTCTCAGCGCTTCATCCGCGCTATGAGTGGGTGTCGCGTGAGCGCGTGATGCACGAGCTTGTGCCGGTGTTGTTGCGCCTTGCTCTGCAAGCGAAGTCCTACGACATGAATTTTACGGTTGATGCGGAAGAGGCCGACCGTCTCGAATTGTCGCTGGATGTGATTGAGGCCGTATTTTCTGATTCATCGCTTGCGGGATGGGACGGATTTGGTCTCGCTATTCAAGCCTATCAGAAACGTGCGATGGAAGTGATCGATTGGATCGATAATCTT
>RFXE01000303.1 GCA_009921785.1 Alphaproteobacteria bacterium | reverse complement strand
TGCGCTCGCGCCCGAAGATGAAGTGATGGGTGTGAATGATCGCGTTCAACTCGCAAAAGCCGAAGCGCTGATGCAGAATCGCTTGCGTCGCAAGGCGATGCTGAATGGCGCGACACTGCAAGCGCCCGAAACGGTTCATCTGAGTTATGATACGGTGCTTGGTCGTGATGTCGAAGTCGAGCCTTATGTTTATTTTGGTCCGCGCGTGACGGTGGCTGATCATGTCGTCATTCATGCGTTCAGCCATCTCGAAGATACGGTGATTGATAACAAAGCTTCGCTCGGACCATTCGCTCGCACACGTCCGGGTTCACATGTGGGCGCAGGCGCGAAGATTGGTAATTTTGTTGAACTCAAAAAGGCAAAAATCGGTGCGGGCGCGAAAGTTAGTCATTTGAGTTATATTGGTGATGCTGATGTGGGGCGCGATGCCAATATTGGTGCTGGCACGATCACCTGCAATTACGACGGATTTTTCAAATATAAAACGACGATCGGTGCGGGTGCTTTTATCGGGGCGAATTCGTCACTCGTCGCACCCATCACAATCGGTGATGGTGCTTATGTCGGCTCAGGGTCTGTAATCACCAAAGATGTGGCGCCGGATCAATTGGCGGTGGCGCGTGGCAAACAATTGGCTAAAGACGGTTGGGGTGCAAGCTTCCGTGCTGCGAGCGAAGCCAAGAAGAAAACCAAGGATCAGAAATAAACATTCGTTTGGGGTCTCGTATCGTTACGATTTGAAACCCAATGTGTTTTGAAAGTTTTCGATCTGGTCGTTAGGTAATCGGCAGATCATTTGGGGATGTGACTGAAGATGTGCGGAATTGTCGGCATATTGTCTACTGAGCCTGCGGCAGCGCAAGCCATTGAGGCGTTGAAGCGTCTCGAATATCGCGGTTACGATTCTTCAGGTGTCGCGTCTTTATCGGGCGATGGTCGTATCGAGCGGTTGCGCGCTGAAGGGAAGCTCAAAAATCTCGCGGCAAAGTTAGCGTCACATCCGCTTTCAGGCCATCTTGCTATTGGTCATACGCGCTGGGCTACCCACGGCCGCCCGACCGAAGATAATGCCCATCCTCACGCAACAGATCGCGTTGCTGTTGTGCATAATGGCATTATTGAAAATTTCCGCGAATTGCGGGCAGAGCTTGAAACTGAGGGCGTCAAATTTTCAAGCGAGACCGATACGGAAGCCGTTGTTCATCTCGTTGATCGCGCGTTGCGTAAAACGAATGATCCGACAAAGGCGATTGCCGATGTTTTGCCCAAACTCAAAGGGGCCTTTGCTTTAGGGTTTGTGTTTGCGGGGCATGACAATCTTTTGATTGGTGCACGGCAGGGCGCGCCTTTGGCGATTGGTTATGGCGAAGGCGAAATGTATCTCGGCTCTGATGCCTTGGCTCTTGCGCCCTTCACCGATACGGTTACTTATCTTGAAGAAGGTGATTGGGTTGTGCTTTCGCGCGAAGGCGCAGAGTTTCATGATCTGACCAATGCGGTGGTCAAACGCGCGAAGCAGAAGAGCGGCGCAGGCGCCTATCTCGTTGATAAGGGCAATCATCGTCATTTCATGGCAAAAGAAATTGCCGAACAGCCTGAAGTGGTCGGTCGCACACTTGCGCATTATCTCGATATGAATGCCGGTAAAGTGAGACTGCCTGTTGAACTGCCATTCGACTGGAATGCGCTTAATCGCATAACGATCACTGCCTGCGGTACCGCAAGCTATGCGGGCCATGTTGCCAAATATTGGTTTGAGCAATTGGCGCGTATTCCGGTTGAAGTCGATGTCGCATCTGAATTCCGTTATCGTGAAGCGCCGCTGTCTGAAGGTGGCTTGGCGATTTTTATTTCGCAGTCGGGTGAAACCGCCGATACGCTTGCGGGTCTTCGTTATGCGAAAACGCAAGGCCAGTCGATTTTATCGGTTGTCAATGTGCCGACGTCTTCGATCGCACGTGAAAGCGATGTGGTGATCCCGACCCTTGCGGGTCCAGAAATTGGTGTTGCCTCAACGAAAGCGTTTACGTGTCAATTAACGGCGCTAGCGTGTCTGGCGATTGCCGCCGGCCGCGCACGCGGCACTATATCGGAAGCCGATGAGCAAGCATTTGTAAGCGATCTTGTTGCCGTTCCCGCTCTTATGGTTGAAGCGTTGAAGAGTGAAGCGCATATCGAACATGTCGCGCATGATATGGCGAAGGCGAAGGACGTTCTCTATCTCGGTCGCGGAACGAGTTATCCTTTGGCGCTTGAGGGCGCTCTTAAACTCAAAGAAATTTCCTATATTCATGCCGAAGCCTATGCA
>RFXE01000302.1 GCA_009921785.1 Alphaproteobacteria bacterium | reverse complement strand
GTAATGTTATAACATTACATTTTTCTAGAACCTGTTGGGGGTCGATGCTAGAATGGCATCGAAAGTGGGCCCACCCATGACTGCTCATTCCCATCACCCCCATGTTTCGCACGATCATCATCATGCGCATGATCATGATACGGGACCGGTTGTGACGGCGCGCGACGTCAGCCTGCTGCGCCTCTCGGCCCTCACGCGGTGTGCTGGCGCTGTGTGCCTTCTTTTACCGCTCTGGATCGCCGTTTTATGGGTAATCGGGTCATGAGCGCGCCGAAGTCTCCGATTACGCTCTTCGATTTGACGCTGGGCTATGATCGGCATCCGGCCGTCCACCATGTGAGCGGCCAATTTGCAGAAGGCAGTCTTACGGCGCTTGTCGGGCCGAATGGTGCTGGCAAATCCACATTGATCAAAGCGCTTGCGGGCGTGCTCGATCCTCTTGGCGGTGCATGCGCAATCGATCCTTCATTACGGCGCGCTTATCTTCCGCAACTTGCCGAAATTGATCGATCCTTTCCGATCAGCGTCGGTGACTTTGTCGCAATGGGTCTATGGTCGAAAATCGGCACCTTGCGCGCGCTGCCCGCTTTGGGCCCGCATCGGATTACTGATGCGCTTGCGACAGTCGGCCTTATCGGTTTCGAACATCATCTCGTTGGCACATTATCAGGCGGGCAATTTCAACGTGCGCTCTTTGCGCGTTTGATGTTGCAAGATGCCTCGATCATTCTCATCGATGAACCCTTCTCAGCAATTGATAGCGCAACGGTTGATGATTTGATGCAGTTAATCATGCGTTGGCATCTTGAAGGGCGCACGATCATTACCGTGTTACATGATATGGCTCTCGTCAGAACTTATTTTCCAGAGTGCCTCCTCTTGGCACGCGATGTCATCGCTTGGGGTGAGACGGCGAATGTTTTGACTGAAAACAATCTCACGGCCGCCCGTCAAAAAATTGAAGCGCCTGATCCGCATGCGCCGCTCTGTGAGCATGCCGCATGATCATCACAACTTTTCTTTATGATGCGCTTGTTGCGCCCTTTGTCGAATTCTCGTTTATGCGGCGCGCACTCATCGGTGCGTTTGCGCTTTCAATCGGCGCGGGACCTGTTGGTGTTTTTCTGATGCTGCGTCGTATGAGTCTTTTAGGCGATGCAATGGCGCATGCCATTTTGCCCGGCGCAGCGATTGGATATCTCTTTGCAGGTCTATCGCTTGGGTTCATGACGGCAGGTGGCTTGGCTGCAGGCATGATCATCGCCATTGCCGCTGGTCTTGTATCGCGTTTCACAGTGTTGAAAGAAGATGCGTCGCTTGCTTCATTTTACCTTATTTCATTAGCGGCAGGCGTTGTGATTGTTTCGCTCAAAGGATCAAATGTCGATCTGTTGCACGTCTTGTTCGGATCAATTCTCGCGCTTGATGACGCGACGTTGATTTTGTTGGCCACAGCATCAAGCATAAGTCTCCTTGCGCTGTCCGTGATATTCCGCGCGCTTGTCCTTGAAAGCGTTGATCCAACTTTTGCTCGATTGATGAATGCCGGCGGCTCCTTCACCAATATTCTGTTTCTCTCTCTCGTCGTTATCAATCTTGTCGCCGGATTTCATGCCTTGGGCACATTGCTTTCCGTCGGCTTGATGATGCTCCCCGCTTTCGCCGCACGATTTTGGACGGAGAAATTATCCGGCCTTATGATCGTGGCCGTGGGCTTTGGTTTTCTCTCAAGCATCATGGGCATCATTGCTTCATATCATCTCAATACGCCAACGGGGCCGACCATCATTCTTGCAAGTGGCGGGCTCTATCTGGCCTCACTTCTCTTCGGTCAGCAAAGCGGCATGATTTTAAAAATCATGCGCCGTCCCCATTTTGCGCGGTGAGTGGAGAATAAAATCCATGCGTCATGGTCCTCACATCATGAGCGTGATCTTCCTCATGATTATGGGAAGTATTCCCGTAAGCGCGGGTGAAAAACTCAAAGTCGTCACAAGTTTTTCAATCCTTGCCGACATCACGAAAGCCATCGGCGGTGAAACTGTTGACGTTGAGAGTCTGATCGAAGCAGGCGCCGACGCTCATATGTTCGAACCACGTCCGGCCGATATCAAGCGCATCTCTGATGCCGATATCATC
This sequence comes from Alphaproteobacteria bacterium, assembly GCA_009921785.1. Lineage (GTDB taxonomy): Bacteria > Pseudomonadota > Alphaproteobacteria > Rhizobiales > Beijerinckiaceae > CAIUPE01. The sequence continues at coordinate 196 of RFXE01000302.1, read as the reverse complement.
ATCATGAATGGATTGGGATTTGAGCCTTGGCTTGACCGGTTTAAGCTATCATCCGGTAAAATGCCTCTCAGGGTCGTGGCCTCAGAAGGCATCGTGCCTCTTGCTTTCGACCACCATAATCACGCGGCTGATAGTGCAACAGACCATGGGGTTTTTGATCCCCATGCGTGGCAAGATGTCAGCAATGTCAGGCTTT
>RFXE01000301.1 GCA_009921785.1 Alphaproteobacteria bacterium | reverse complement strand
ATTCTAATTCTATAATAATTGATTCTTTTTCTACAACAGAATACATGAGCTAGGCGAACAGATTTATAGCACAACTATCGTCAATAAGTATGCCGCAAATCCTACTGATTTGTTAAGAGACCGGTCGCCGTTTGAAACAATTTTTTTATCCCCAGCGACTGGGCGGGGGATTGCGGGATGAGGGCTTCGCACTCTCGAGTCTGGCACCCTATTACCCCGTTGTGCCATCCGCGCTTTGCGATGACGGCGTGAGCTTGCCGGAGAGGTCGAGGACGGTATCGGCAACTTCGGTAATCCGCGGCGCACCTTCCGAGCGGATAAGCTCGCGTTGGAGAGCGCTGCGCTCTTTGCGGGCAGCTTCCAATGCACCTTCAGCCACCGCGCGCGCCATGCGTTCGGTTTCGAGCGCGGCGGTCAATTCATCAATACGGGCCTGATAGGTGGCACGATTAGATTCGGCCTGATTTTCGAGTTGATCGATACGGCCCATGAGAACAGGAATACGATCATCAAGTTTCGCAAGCGCGGTGTCGCGGGCTTTTAAATTCTTGGTGAGCGAATTGGCGCGCTCGATCAATGTCACGCGTGATTGTTCAAGTTCGCGCACCTGACGCTCAAGACCGTCGATGGTTGATTTCTGTTTCGAGAGTCGTTGCTCGAAGCTGGATACCGCCACATTATGTTCAACGATGCGGCGCTCGGCCGTACGCAATTCGTCTGTTTTCGCGATCAGAGCGTTACGCGCTTCCGTCAGCAGGCGTTCACCCAATGTTGCGCGCGATTGCAGCGCATCGATTTTCATATTGAGCGAGATTTTTTCGGCCTGCGACTGGGCAGTGATTTCGTCGATTTGATCGGCCAGCGCTTTGCGCTCGTTCTTCGTCTCGTTGAGCAATTGGCGTGTGTGGTTGAGACGGTTCTTGGTTGCGTCCAATTCACTTTCAACTTCGGCCAAGCGGCGGGAGGTGCGATTGAAGTCATCAACGCGCGAGGCGAGTGATTGGCTCAGATTGGTATTCTCGCCTTCAAGCATCGCGATTGATTCATTGAGGCGTGTGATATCAGCGTTGAATTGTGCGATCTGCGTGTCTTTGGTGACAATCATATCGCGCGCGACTTGCTGGTCGGCTTCAAGTGAACGCTGATATTCTTCCGCATGCAGCATCTGCCGCTCGAATTCGAGCAGGCGGCTACGGGCCTCTGTAATTTCTTCTTCTTGCTCGGCGCGGGTCGTTTCAAGGCTCGAAATGGTTTCGCGCGCCAGACGAATGTCTTGCCCGAGCGAGAGGCGCTCATTCTGCAACTCATCGACCCGGCGTTCGAAGGCGGCGATTTCATTGCGGAGCAGGGTGATGGTGTTACGGGCTTCAGCAAGGCCGGAGCGGAAGCCCGCATTCTCGACCTTCAATGACTCGTGGTTCAGAAGGCTGCGGCCAAGTGGCTCACCGATGGCGTAGAAACTGGCCTTGAGCTTCTCGAGTTCATCCACCTTCCGCTGCGCCTCGAGGAAGAGGAGGCGGAGTGATTCGTTTTCTTGACCAAGCTTCTGGACGGATTCGAGACCCGTAGGCAGATCGGCCAGCTGCTGGTCTCCGGTGTCCAAAAGGGCGAAAGCGGCTTCCGCCGCCTGTCCAGCGGCTAAACTGGGCGTTTCAGCCTCTCGTTTCCACAGAATATCGATGATTTTCCGCATAAACGGGCCCTTTTCAAGCCGGAGGGGTTGGTCGTCTTTTGCGCCGAAATCAGAAGACTTCAACAACTTTAAGCATAGGCAATTTCGCGGGACACGTCAAAGCTGCGTTTATATTTGGTTAACGAACATATCGATTGTGTTCACTGGCCCCGAGGGCTCAGGACTATTCCGGAAGCTTGAAGCTCTGGCTTCGTTTGTCCGAAACATTATCGATTTTGACCTTCCGCATGAAGGTTTGGCATGTGGTTTGCTTGTCCCGAGGCGTTGGAAAATCTGAATTTTCCCGAGGCGTTGCGTGACAGTAATTAACTCGAACATCAGTGCGTTGAAGGCTCAGTCGAGCCTCAGCAAAAACGCATCAAAGCTCGATACCGCGATGGAACGCCTTTCCACCGGTTATCGGATCAATTCGGCCAAAGATGACGCGGCCGGTCTTGCCATCACAAACCGCATGACCTCGCAGATCAACGGCCTCAACCAAGCCGTGCGCAATGCCAATGACGGCCTTGCCATGATTTCAACGATTGAAGGCGCGCTTGCCCAAACAACCAACGTCATGCAGCGTATGCGTGAACTCGCGGTTCAGGCAGCCAACGATTCAAACAGCACCGAAGACCGTCAGTATCTGCATGCGGAAATGGTCCAG
>RFXE01000031.1 GCA_009921785.1 Alphaproteobacteria bacterium | reverse complement strand
ATGCTCGCTGTTGAGACCAAAGATCTTATCGGCCGGTCCCGGGCGCAGTCGAAAGCCCTCACCATTGTCGTGACTCTCGCAGGTAGCCTCGATTTCGAACGAGGAGAGCCCGTCGCAACCACTCTGGCCAATATCTATGAGTGGGCTCGTCGTGAACTGATCGCTTCAAATAAAGACAAGCCAGTGGAGCGGCTTAAGGAAGTCCGTCGTTGCATGGCTGACATTGCTGAAGCGTGGTCAATGATCCGCAAACCAGCAGCAAACGCAGCTTAATCCGGCCGGCCAATCCCGAATTTCCGCATTTTCTCGATCAAGGTCGTGCGCTGGATTCCCAGCCGTCGCGCGGCCGCCGATACGGATCCGTCTGCGTCTTCGAGCGCCACGCGGATAAAGCCGATTTCGAGCGCCGATACATAATCTTTCAGGTTGAACCCGTCGCTGCCCACCAAAGTGCTGCGAATGGCGTCATCGTCCCCTGGCCCCGCCCCCATGGGCGTGGCGGGTGCATCCCCGGACGCTGATCCACGTCGCTCGGCGATAGGATCGTCGGCAAATTCAGCTAACGCGTCCCAGATCGCCTCGGCTTCTTCGGCTCGATCAATCGGTTGGCCCGGCCGGATGAGCCCCGCCATCGTGGCAAAATCAATCGCCCGACCTACGAAGAGCGCGCCTGCCCGCTCTAATATATTGCGCAACTCACGGACATTGCCCGGCCAATCATAAGATTTAAGCGCTTCCAGCGCGCCATCGGTCAGGATCGGTGCCTTGGGGAAGCCCTGCGCCTCAAAGCGCTCTAGTATAAAGCGGACGAGATCAGGAATATCCGCCAGCCGCTCCTTTAAGGGCGGGAGAGTGATCGGAAAGACATTGATACGGTAATAGAGATCCTCACGGAATTTCTGCTCGGCAATCAATTGCGTGAGATCGCGATGGGTCGCGCAGACGAAGCGAACGTCAACGGATATCGGCTTCGATCCGCCGATCCGGGTAAAGGTCCGCTCTTCGAGCATGCGGAGGAGCTTTACCTGCATATCGAGTGGCATATCGCCGATTTCGTCGAGGAATAAAGTGCCGCCGCCCGACAGCTCCATCAAGCCGACGCGGTCTTTCAGCGCGCCGGTAAACGCGCCTTTCTCATGGCCGAAGAGCTCGCTTTCGAGAAGATCACGCGGGATCGCGCCGCAGTTAACGGCGACAAAAGGACCATTGGCCCGATCTGATTTGGCATGGATCGCCCGCGCGACAATTTCCTTACCGCTTCCGGAAGGGCCTTGAATGTAAATCGTCGATCCGAGGGGCGCGACCTTATCGACCATATCCAAGACCGCGCGCATCGGCGGACTCGGAAGATCGAGGAAACGCGAATAATCCTGTCCTAACACGCAATACTCCTCGGACGCCGGATGTCGATTTTTTGACTAAGCCACAGAATTACACAACCCCTATAGTGTGGCTTGATTGCGAAAGTATTGCCGAAAGAGGCATTTGCTCGCATTTTAGAAATTATTTTCAGGTTAAGAATTTGCTAATTTTAACAAAGTGTTAATTGATTAACGGGGGGAGCAATCGGCCGCTCTTCCCGGCTTCACGCAAAAACTTGGCAAGATCGTTGCTTTCATGGGTCTCCGACCGGGATTGTCCGAGGGAGACAGCGTTATGAGCATGGTATTGTGCTTGACCGACCACCTAGCCGATAGCGAAGCGTGGACCACCCATCTTCACATGCGCGGCCATGAGACCGCGATGAGCGATGTGAAATCGCTTACCGCTCTCAAAACCGATAGCTGGGACCGCGCAGGTCTCTTGCTTTCGCAAGATGCTGCCAAGACTTTGGCTGCCGATGCACTTGGCCTTCCCGGATGGTGCCGCAAACTCAAAGCGGACCGCATCATTGTCGTCGACAAGGCGGGTGAAAAATTCCAACTCAAGGGCGAGTTCAATGGCTCCGTGTTGCGTCTCACGCCTTCAAAGCAAGGATGGCGTTATGCTGCGGAAGTGGCTGCGCGCTTTCTTGATGATGAGCAGGCTGTTGCTGCAGGCGATCCACAGACGTTCAATCTCTTGCGTCTCGCGCGCCGCGTTGCTGCGAGCGACGTCACCGTCATGTTGGTTGGCCCCACAGGCACCGGCAAAGAAGTTGTTTCAAAATTTCTCCATCGTGCATCAAAGCGCGCACGCGAAGCTTTCATTGCTGTGAATTGCGCAGCCGTTCCCGATACCATGCTCGAAGCTCTTTTGTTTGGTTATGAGAAAGGCGCCTTCACTGGTGCCCATACACCGAACAAAGGCATCTTCCGCGCAGCTGATGGTGGCACATTGCTTCTCGACGAAGTCTCGGAAATGGCGCCCCATCTGCAAGCAAAATTCTTGCGTGTGTTGCAAGAAAAAGAAGTCACACCGCTTGGTGGCTCTAAATCCGTTGCGATCGATGTGCGTGTTATTGCGACCTCGAACCGCTACATGATGGACGAAGTCAAAGCCGGTCGCTTCCGCGAAGATCTTTATTATCGCTTGAATGTATTTCCGCTTGCAACGATGGCTCTGTCTCAGCGCCCAGGCGACATTCTGCCGATCTCAATTTCTTTGCTCGCAAAACACACAGGCGGCTTCCCAACGATTCCTGAAATGACGGATGAAGCCATCGACAAGCTCGAATCCTATAATTGGCCCGGCAATGTGCGTGAACTTGAGAATGTGCTCCAGCGCGCGCTCGTTCTCTCAGGGGGAACACCGATCGAAGCCGATCACCTGATGATCGACATGCATGAACATATTGCGAATATCGAAGATTTCGAAACAAACCGCCGTCGCGTGGCCGCACGGTGAACGCTGTGTCGAAAGAAGGAAAACCGACAATGGTCCAGATTAATCCAACAGCGCTTTCAACCGATATTCTGACAAAGGCGCAACCTAAACTTCGTCCTTTTGAAAATACTGGGAGCGATGATTTCGCCAGCCAGATGACAAAAATGCTCGGTGAAGTTTCAAAAACGCAAAACGATGCTGATAGCGTGACTAAAGCCTATGAAGCGGGTGACGAAGTTGATGTCACCAAAGTGATGCTGGCACGGGAAAAATCATCACTTGCTTTTGAAGCAACTGTACAAGTCCGCAATAAGCTTTTGAGTGCTTATAAAGACATCACCACAATGCCGGTTTGATGGCACAATAAAAAAATATTTAAGGCAGGACAGGACACCGGACAATGACTGACGCGAATGTTGTAACAGTAACGCAAAACGTACCCGTTGCGGCGCGCCTTAATCAGGGCTTTGCGGCATTTCGCAATTTCCTCCGTCAGCCGGCGGTCGTTCGCTCTATGCCGATGATTGTTGTGGCGGCCGTCATTGCGGTTGGCCTTTTGGCCATCACTGTTCTGCGCGAGCCATCCTATGTGGTTCTCTTTCCGCAGCTTGAAGAAAGCGACAAAGCCACCGTTCTTCAAACGCTGACCGACAAAGGGATCAAAGCTAGACTCGACGGCACCACAGGCCAGATGACGGTTCCGCGTGCGGATTTCTATCGCGCGAAAATGGTATTGGCCTCTGCGGGCCTGCCGAAAGCTTCAAGCTCCGGTTATGATCTTTTAGGCCAGATGCCGCTGGGAACGAGCCGCTCCGTTGAAGCGGCTAAACTGCGTCAAGCGCAGGAAACCGAACTCGCGCGTTCAATCATGGAAATTCGTGATATCGAAAGTGCGCGTGTACATTTGGCTGTTCCTGAACGGTCTGCTTTTGTGCGTGATCAGGTGCCCCCCTCAGCTTCGGTCGTTTTGAAACTCAACCCTGGTCGCGCTCTCGGTCAGGGCCAAGTCCAATCAATTCTCCATATGGTGAGCTCCAGCGTCGCCTTCATGCCCGTTGAAAACGTCACCGTTGTTGATCAATTCGGTAATCTTCTTTCAGGCCCAAAACATGATGCCGATATTGGCCTCACCTCGCAGCAACTCGACCACAAGATGCGCGTCGAAAAAATGCTGCGTGAACGGGTTATGAATTTGCTCGTTCCGATCGTTGGTGAAGGCAATGTAAATACTGAAATTAATGCGGATCTTGACTTCACACGCATTGAGCAGACGCGTGAGATGTTCGATCCGCAAGCGCAAGCCATTCGCTCACAACAGGATTCATTACAGGAAAGCGCCGAAGCACGCGCCAAAGGTATTCCGGGCTCCACATCAAATCAGCCACCGCCGGCTCCCAATGTTTCGACAACCCAAGGTGCCGATGCCGCAACATCATCTGATGTGAATAAGAACCGGTCTTCAACGTCTACGCGCAATTTCGAAGTAAGCCGTGAAGTAAAATCGGTTCGCGCAGCTCTTGGTGATATCAAGCATCTCTCGATTGCGGTCGTACTCCGTTCACAGATGACAACGGATGCCGATGGTAAGCCTGTCGAAAAGCAAATGACGGATGACGAACGCAAGCATATGACTGAAGTCATCGAGCAAGCGATCGGCTATAATAAAGAGCGCGGCGACAAGGTGACCCTTGTACAGAGCTCCTTTGCACAAGAACTTCCCGCACTTGAGCGTTCATGGTTTGATGCGCCTTGGCTTGAAGATGCCATTAAGCAGCTCGGCGTCCTCGCAATCCTGGCGATCATCGTCCTCGGTGCGCTGCGTCCCTTCCTTGCTCGCTTGCTCACCATGTCGGACCTTGTGTCTTCGCCTGATGAAGCCATGCTTGGTGATGGTGAGACAGTGCAGGTACGCGAAGGCGAGACTTTGGAAGAAATCAAGGCACGCCTCAAGCCTAAGAAGGGTGGTATCTCTGTCGATCTTCTTGACACAGCCAATACCTACGACGACAAGATTGCCCTTATCCGTATGCTTGTTGGCGATGACTCGGGTCGTGTGACCGCCGTGTTGAAGTCAATGATTCAAAAAGAACTCGTCTAAGAGTAGTGGGGACTTATCATGGCCGAGACCGCAGTAGACATTCAACCAGCCGACGCTCGAGAAGCCTTCGAGCTTCTCAATGGCACGCAAAAATGCGCCATTCTGATGTTGTTGCTGGGCGAGGAAGAAGCTTCGGAGATTTTGAAAAATCTCTCGCCGCGTGAAGTTCAACAGCTCGGTACCGCGATGTATTCGGTTGCCGATGTGAACCAAGATACTGTTAACATGGTGCTTGACGAATTTCTCGCAATCATCAAAGCGCAGACCTCAATTGGTTTGGGTGCCGACACCTATATCCGTCGCGTGTTGACAAAGGCTCTTGGCGAAGACAAAGCGGGTAGCGTTCTTACCCGCATCACGCCTTCACAGACGGGCAAGAATATTGAAATTCTGCAATGGATGGACGCACGTTCAATTGCTGAAATGATTTCAGGCGAGCATCCGCAGATCATCGGTATCATCGTTGCGCATCTTGAATATGCCGTGGCAGCCGACGTTCTCGTTCTTCTTCCTGAAGATCTTCAGCACGAAGTCATCCAGCGTATTGCCACTCTTGATTCAGTTCAGCCGGAAGCTATCGCGCAGCTTGAACGCGTGATGCAATTGCAGTTCAAAGCCAACACCTCATTGCGCGCCTCGAAGATCGGCGGCATCAAGGCGGCGGCGAAGATTATGAACTTCACAAAGACCGCGATGGAACAGCGCATCATGGGCAAGCTTGCCAAGTCGGACAAGAATGTCATGACGCAAATTCTCGACAATATGTTCATGTTCGAAAACCTCATTGCGGTTGACGACAAGAGCATGGGTACGCTCCTGCGCTCGGTCGAACCTAACACGCTGGCGATTGCTCTGAAGGGCGCCGACGAAAGACTGCGCGATAAAATCTTCGGTGCGATGTCATCGCGCGCTGCCGCGTCCCTTAAAGACGAAATGGATTCGAAAGGTCCAATGCGCGTCTCTGAAGTACAAGAAGCGCAGAAGCAGATTATCGCGATAGCTCGCCAACTCTCTGACGCCGGCACAATCATGCTCGCAGGTCGAGGCGACGACTATGTCTGAGACCTACTCTCGCCGGTTACGCCCGAAAGATGTTGCCACGCTCGTCAAGAGCGGCGGCGACTTTACGGAAGAAACGCGCTTTTCTCCCGAGACCGGCGGCGGCTTCGTGCCGTGGGGCAAAACCAAATTCAAAGTTGTTTCAAAAGACGACGCACTCAATTCGAACGAGCCGCCTGAAGCAGACGCTTCGGCAACAGCCTCTCAAGACGCAACATCGACGCATGCAGATGGCGTAACTCACGAGTCCGAAGCTGTTTCAGAGCAAACGACAGCGGCGCATGCCGAAATTCCGCCTATGGCTCCGCCACCAGGCCCGCAAGATATTGCGCACTCAAGCGCCGACATCATTGCCGAAATCGATAAGGCCCGCGAAGATGGCCGCGTCATCGGCTATCAACAAGGATTAGCTGCAGGTCGTCAGGAGTTCGAAGCCGCCCTTGATGTGTTGCGCCGCCTCGAAGACCGCATCATCCCGCTTGCTGATGAAGCCATTTCAAAAAATACCGAGATTATTGCGCGCCATGTGAGACGCATTGCGCAAGATCTCGCGGGGACGATGTTGGCCACTATCCCTGATGCAATCGTTCAACGTATTCACCGGGCTGCCGAAACATTCACGCGCGCGGGTATGGACTATTCCCTCGCGATAAATCCTAAAGACGCCGAAATCCTTATTCCTGCGCTAAAGGGCGATGATCTCTTTAAAGAAATAAAAGTGAATGAAGATCCGGCTCTACCACCGGGTGGTTTCAAAATTTCTTCACGCGACCTTGAAGTCGAAGATTTTCCGCAATTGCTTGGTGCGGGAGATGAAGAATGATCGATCTCGCCCGCTCGCTCGACCGTGAATTATCAATTTTGCGCGGAACGCGTCGCATTCATGCAGTCGGTCGCGTCAAAAGATTCGATGGTCAAATCGTTCATGCCAGCGCTTTTCCGGCGGCTGTCGGCAATGAATGTCGGATTGAATGCGGTGATGGCAAATGGGCCGAAGCCGAAGTCATCGGCTTCCTTGATGAATATACAGTTCTCGTTTTAACGGGTGGCGGTGCATCGCTGGTCGCAGGCGCGCGTGTTGAAACGGTGCGTCGTGTCGATGTGGTGCCCGTTGGCCCTGCTCTCCTTGGTCGCGTTTTCGACGGCGCAGGAAAGCCTCTCGATGACTTGCCTGAGCCGCTTTTGCGCGAACATTGGCCCTTAAAAGGCGAACGTGTAAATCCGCTTCGTCGCCGCCCCGTCCGCGAACCGCTTGATACCGGCGTGCGTGCAATCAATGCCCTTTTGACAATGGGACGCGGACAACGTGTCGGCATCATTGCCGGCTCAGGTGTTGGTAAATCTTCATTACTCTCAGCCATGGCGCGCTTCACGGAAGCCGATGTTGTTATCCTTGGCTTGATTGGCGAACGCGGTCGCGAAGTCGCAGGTATGGTGGAAGAGCTTTCCGCCTCGCCGAGCTTTTCAAAGACAATCGTTGTTGCCGTTCCGGCTGATCAATCACCTGTTTTGCGTATTCGTGGCGTTCATAGAGCCACTGCCTATGCTGAATATTTTCGCGCGCAGGGCAAAAATGTTCTCTTGATGATCGACTCCCTTACGCGTGTTGCCCATGCACAACGTGAACTAGGTCTTGCGCTTGGCGAGCAGCCCACAACCAAAGGTTATCCACCCTCTGTCGTTTCCTTGATCGGACAATTGCTTGAACGTTCGGGTCTTGATGGCGATACACAGGGCAGCGTTTCCGCAATTTATACCGTTCTTGCCGATGGCGATGACACGACGACCGATCCGATCGTCGATTCAGCGCGCGCGATTCTCGATGGTCATATTGTTTTGTCACGCCGCCAGGCCGAGCAAGGCATTTATCCGGCGATTGATCTTTCCGCTTCGATCAGTCGCACGATGGTTGATTGCGTCTCCTCTGGTCATATGGCGCGCTCACGCAAGTTCCGTCGCCTGCTTAGCCTCTATGAGCAGAACCGCGACTTGATGATGCTTGGCGGTTATCAACCGGGACAAGATCCCGAGCTTGATCTGGCCTTCCAAATCAATCCGTCCATCGTCAATTTCATCAGCCAGTCCACAAGTGAACGGTCCGGCTTTGTTGAAAGTGAAGCACGGTTACAGGCCCTTATCCCATGAGTTCCGCACGGATCACGGGGTTGGCGGCGCTCAAGCGCAAAGTCGAATATCGAAAATGGCAAATGGAAACCGGCCGCTTGATCTCAGAGATCCGGCGCCTCGATGACCGCATATCTCAAGTCTCCGCGCTTAAAGATATCTATCAAGATCATCTCACAAAGCCGGCTTTAACCGCGCGTGAGCTTATCGGCATCCGAATCATCAATATGCATCTGAATGAGCGGCAAGATCTCGATAAGAGCCGCTTGGAAGTTCTAGCCGAGGAACGGCAAAGACTTATGGCCATGCTCGCGGCCAAAAAGCGGGAAGTTGATACGCTTGAGGACGAGACCAAACGCCTCAAAGGGCGTGAAGCGGAAGAAAAACTCGAAAAACTTCAAGCGCTTATGCCCGCCCGCCGCGTTTAATGACGTGGCATGGATGTTGCTACCTAAAGTTGTCATATTTTGCCTGCAATCCTAGCGGGAGCGCAGCTATTTGAGGATGTGGAATTGGTTCAAGCCCTGTCCGTGAGCACAACCGGTTCGAACAGCCTCGGCGATGCCATCGCCGGGGATCGATTGCTCATTTCTGGACAAAATTCCGCAATTTTTGATCTTGCAATGCTTGCTCCCGGGCTGATTACGCCCGATTCAGCGAATGAGATCGCCATCACGTCTCCACTACCGATCGATGTAGTCTCCGTGGCGGAAACCTCGTCCTTCGGGTTCGACCCTGTCGAGATGCCGACAGAAGAGGGGAATTCAATAGCGCCTGTGGCGATCGAAACGCCTTTAAAAGCGTTTTCATTCTCAGGGGGGCCGCTTCCGGAAGCGTCGTTAGAAAATAGTGATGCCGCGCTCACACAGGCTCTCACGGCCTTGACTGCATTGGAGCAGACAGGGCGGTCGTCCCTCATTCCGCAAAAAGCTCGACCCGATCTGCTTCCTTCTATTCTGACGGCACGTTTGGGCTTCGAAACACCGAGAATTGATAAGGTTTCAATCGCACCCGAACAGGCTGATCCGTTAGCACCCATCTTTACATTCCCCTCCTCCCCAGAAGGCGAAGCAGGCGAACCGAAGCCGTTTGATTTTGAGCGCGGAGCCTCTGTAACAAATCTCGAAACAGTCGAGATGCAGGATTTTACATTGAACATCGTGGCAGTGCCTGCACCCGCCAACGAACATGAGAGTGTTTCAATCCAAGCCGTGGAATTTGATCTCGTCTCAACAATAGATTCCGGCAATCAGTCTTTATCTTCGAAAACGGGACCATTCGTAGTTGCAGACAAAACTCAATCAAACACGAATGCTACGCATACGGAGAGTGAATTAGAGTCGTTCTCAACTATACATGCCGTTTCCATAGATCAGATCTCAACGATAACGGCTACCTCTCAGGAAATTCCTTCACCTTCAATGGAGTATAGAACTGTATTCTCTGCGCTTACGAAGGAAGGACAAGTTCCCGCTGCACAAGCAACTATAGTAGGCGTCGTATCGCGCGATGCGATCAAGGCTCCATCAGATGTCATTACCGTTAACACTGACTCTTCTGATCAAACCCCAGCCATTGAAGAGGCTCGACGTGACGAGCGTCCGTCTTTCATTGGTGAATTGATCGAAACGCCAAAGCCGATCATTCTTCCCAATCAGCCAATGCCGGTTGCACCACGTGCGCCGCTGTCTGATCCGGTCCCTGCGTCACACAACACTGCCTTCGTTTTTGGAAATGAACCGCGTATAGAGGCGTCTGAGATGTCGTCGCGGAATATCGAAGGGCAAGAACAAGACCTCCTGCCTATCATCAATCGAGATCATGAAGGCGTTGCGGCTCCTGTTGATGTCGAAAACTCGGCTCCTTTGATTCCTTTTGAAGACGTCAACGTAAAGACAGACAGCGCAAGATCTCAAAGGGCATTTTTGTCTACTGTTGTGCCTAACGACTTTGTGACCGAAGAAGTCTTAAATCCTGAAGCGAAAAAAGCACTTGATTTAAAAAGTCTTTCAAACGTTGAAACGGATATTGTGATCGATATCGATAGGTCTATCGATAAACCCGTTGCTCATGACCTTGTGAAGCCCTTGCGAATTGGACAGGGCGCCATAAACAATGACAATTCAGAAACAATTAAGACATCTATTGCGCCTGAGAAACAGACGTTAAAAGTGACGAAGCAAGAAGATGAAACATTTGATCCGGTTTCACCTGCCCTATTAAATGATCAAGCATCGGTACTTAACATTTCGTTCGTAAATGCAATCGTCCCACCGCTGGTCGTTTCGGCTCATCTGCAAGACACTCTTGAAGCTACAGATCAAGAGAGTGCAGGAACTGGCTCAGGTGCCAAAAAATTTATATCTACAGCACCTTCAAACTTATCTGTTACCAATCAAATCGGCCTTCAAACATCGCCCAAAATAAATGTCGATGCGATGGATGAAACTGAAAAATTTGCTGCACAACAGATTCTTGACTCAGGAATAGTCGGTGAGACCGCACTCGCGATAATGGGTGCGCCTATAAAGGCGTCGATTAAAGACACTGATAAATCAGAGTTGAAGAATGCCACTGTGTCAGGGTCAAAAGAGAGCTCAATACTAAAGGATCTCCTACCATCGACATCGCAGACGCCCTATTTTACGGGTGAAGAAACATCACCTGATCAAAATAATTCCGGACATCAACCCAGACACGAAGAATCATTCATCAATCAAAAGCCAAATATTGATGAAAATCTTTTTAAGTCCATATCCAAAGAAGATTTCGAAGCGACCAAATTAGTAGCGGCAAACCCGTCAATTATTGACGAAACAGTCAAGGCTAAACTCTCAACGGAAATATCTGTTTCGATATCGCCAACACAAACCGAGGCGGTTGACATCCTGCCATTGGCCACTGGTGATCTTGATAAAAAGGCTATCGATGCCGTCGCGCTCAACAAAAGCGTTGTCGACTCAATCCGCGATATGACTGCTATGGTAAGTCACAGCGACACGGTTGATCATCGTATCGCGACGAGTGTTGGCTATGCGCCTTCGTCGCCTTCTTATGACTATCGCTCGGGATACGCCGCCCCTCAAGGTGCATCGGTTCCTGAAAACACGGCAGCGCCCGGCTATGCCGCGAGCGACAATCCTTTGTTCCAGATCCAACGCGATCGTGCGGTTGAAGCGCAAGTCATTGCCGCTCTCAAAGCTGGGCGCAACGAGGTCCGCCTCTCTCTTTATCCACCCCAACTCGGCCAAGTGACTATTAATCTCGCGCTTGACGGCCAGAAAGTTAAAGTGGCGCTCAAGACGTCGAGCCGCGAGGCAACTGAGCTGTTAACCTCCGAGCAACCTTCTCTGACGCATGCCTTGCAGCGAGAAGGCTTTAGCCTTGAAGGCTTTGACGTGACCGAGGACGGACCACACGACAATCGCAAAGACGAAAGCGATCAAACCATCATCTCACCGGTACCGGCTTCGTCCGGCTCTTCCGAATTTTCAATCGACATAACAATCTGACGCGAGGACCCAATCATGGCCGCAGCAGCAGCACCCAAAGAAGCCGAACCAGAAGGCGAGAAGAAGAAAAAGCCGATCCTCAAGATCTTGCTTTTTGTAGTCGGCGGCATTGCGCTGCTCGGCGCCGGCTTTGGTAGCGCGATCCTCTTTATCAAGCTCACAACGCCGAAGGATGAAAATCCCTTGGCGATCGTGATCGAGAAAAAGGGCGAAGGCGCTCCGGCGGAAGGCGAACATGCGGCTGATGCCCATGCCGATGCCGGCCATTTCGCCGCGCCTGTAGGCCCATTCAGGATTCTCCATTTCTCGCATTGCCCAACGACTGATGTGGAGATTGACTTTGGGATATCGCAACAGCCTGTTCACCAGTTGTGGCGTATCATAGAGATTGTCTATCAATTCTCCTACCCGGTCCTTATCCAGCTGAACCCGCATCAGCAATACATTGGCATATTTTTTTATGGCCTCCTGCTGTATTTCACTCACCGGCAAATGACGACTACCCAGTAGGCGCAGGCAAAA